>NZ_KV787957.1:0-33101 GCF_001807155.1 Corynebacterium sp. HMSC05C01
GAAATCAAGGCAAATGCCTAGGAACAAAACCCGGGGCACTTCAAGTGAAGAATGCTTTAACTGGCCCCACCTTACCGGCATTCCTCTCAAACTTGGCCTCTGTTCGCTATGAGCGTTGGGGCACTGTTTAGAAGACTGAAATGGTAGCGGTGTGGTGAGTATCTGGTAGCGCCTGAGTGAGTATCCGGTAGCGGAGGCTCGCCTAGGCTCGGCACGGGCGGCGGGTCTGTCAAGGATCCAGGGATGGCCGCGTTGACAGGGGCGGGTTTGATGCCGGCGCTCCGAGGGCTCGGTACTGCCGCGTTCCGAGTAGTTGGTACCTGGACAGCCGAGCCGGGCCGACTGTATGACCCCGGCTGCAGGCATTACTCGTTCGAGCAGGCCACTGGGGGTGTCCTTGCGCATGGTGAAGACTTCTATGCGGCTTCGGTGTCCGCTATGTTGCAGCCGGCTCTCCGTCAGCGTTATTCGCAACTGCCCACAACGGTCCAGCGAGTCTTCGGTGCTGAGAACGCTCGGGGCCCGGGCTCCCCAGAAAGTCCCACGACCACTGTTGTCGGCCTGGAATCGAGACAGCGGTGCAGTTCGCGAGCAGGCTCCAGGCGTCTCCTTCTTATGACAGGTCGCGCTGTCACAGCTTCACCGAAACACGGTACTTGAAGCATGAACTATGAAAGCGCCCTGCAGTACCAAGTACGCGGAGCACCGGTACCAACTACGCGGAACCGCGGTACCAACTCCCCCGAAGCGTCGTGCATCAAGGATGGGCTTGGGCCGCTCCTGAAGCGAGGTGAACTGCAACCGGGCTGGGTTCAATCTAGTGCCGAAGAGTCGCGCCGACAGTAGAGGCTTCCGCGGCATAGCTCCAGTTTCAAAAGCGGACTTCATCCGGAACGAGCCGCACCCGAATGAAGCGGATACGGGAACCATCACCGAATGCAATTTGAGCCGCTACCGGATACTCACTGAAGCGCTACCGGATAGTCACGACACTGCTACCAAATAACCGGTCGCAACAGCACAGCGCCTAAGGCGCATACGGAAGCTGGGTTAACATTTACTCATGTCTGTTTCTGAGCTGTCCACCAGTACCCAGAACTATTTGAAAGCTATCTGGGGGCTAAAGGAATGGTCATCCGAGCCCGTTACCGCCACACTTATAGCGAAACAGCTGGGACTCAAGCTCTCCTCGGTCTCCGATGCAGTGCGCAAAATGTCGAAGCAAGGGCTCGTGTCACACACGCCCTATGGCTCTGTGGAGTTAACCGAACTTGGCAGGCAGTACGCATTGGTCATGGTGCGCCGCCACCGATTGCTTGAGTCTTTTTTGGTTCAAGCATTGGATTATACGTGGGACGAGGTCCATGATGAAGCCGAAAATCTTGAACACGCGGTGTCTGACATGCTCATAGAGCGCGTGGATAAGTTCCTCAATTACCCCACTAGGGATCCACACGGCGACCCTATCCCTACGGTTGATGGACAGGTCACTATCCCCAGTGCGCACCGTCTCACCGACAGCGGCGCACAACCGCAGGTGACCGTGGAACGCATTTCTGATTCCGACCCACAACTGCTGGCCTTCCTCAAAGAGCAAGGCATCGTCATTGGGGCTGTTCTTACCACGCGCGAAGGAACGCCCTTTTCAGAATCGCTCGAAGTACAGGTAGCCGACAGTACTCAGTGGGTAGTACTTGGGCGCCCAGCTACGGACGCAGTGTTTGTAGCACACCACAGCCTGTAGTCTTTCCCTTTCTCATTAATCCTGTCCCTACCTGCCCTTTTAAAAACTACGGTGCGGCGTAGTTTGCAACTACGGTAGTACGTAGTTAATCTTTTCGATCATCACCTATCCCACTTATGGCTAAGGCCAGGATGAGCAGGATTGTCATGTCAGACTCACCAGATTTGGTGTACTTTTCTAGCGTTTCTGAAAACACAAAAAGATTCGTCGAACGCTTAGATAGACCCGCAGTGCGCATTCCACTGCGGCCCAAGAAAACCGGAATGATCCAGGTTTCACACCCGTACGTACTCATCGTTCCAACCTACGGCGGTGGCTCGCTCAAACGCGCAGTCCCCAAACAGGTCATCGACTTCCTCAATGACCCAATCAACCGTTCCTTTATCCGGGGCGTGATTACCTCAGGCAATACCAACTTCGGAAGCGCTTACTGCGTCGCCGGCCGCATCATTTCCGCTAAGTGCCACGTTCCAGAGCTGTATCACTTCGAGCTACTCGGCACGCAGAAGGACGTTGCCGCTGTAAAGCAGGGCCTTCACAAGTTTTGGGAGCAGCAAAGCAACTAACAATTACACCCCATTGATTTCCCACAAAATGAAGACCACATCCGCAACACACAGATTGGAAACCACAATGCCGCCACTTAAGGCCACCCCCACACAGCCCATTGGCCCTACGCCCCGCACCGCTTCAGCAGACGATGCCGGCGGTGTCGGTAAGCGCAAGAGCTACCATGCACTCAACGCGCAGCTGAACCTATTCGACGATTCGGGAAGAATCCAGTTCGACAAGGACATTGAGGCAACACAAGACTTTTTAGCGCACCATGTCACTCCCCGCATGCATCAGTTTGAATCCACCAAGCAGCGCTTGGAGTGGTTGGTTGATAACGAATACTACGAGCGGGAATTCCTTGAGCTTTATGATGACGATTTTCTGTGCACTATGTACGACAGAGCCCACCGAGCCAAGCATCAGTTCCGCACTTTCCTCGGCGCATTTAAGTTCTTTACTTCATACGCACTGAAAACCTTTGATGGCTCGCGATTTCTGGAAGGCTACGAAGAACGCGTCGCCACCACAGCTTTGTACCTTGCACAGGGCGATGAAGAGCTTGCGGAGAAGCTGGTGGATGACATCATGACCGGACGCTTCCAGCCCGCCACCCCTACTTTTCTCAACGCAGGAAAAGCCCAGCGTGGCGAAATGGTCTCCTGCTTCCTCCTTCGCATCGAAGACAATTTGGAAAGCATTGGCCGCAGCGTGAACTCTGCACTGCAGCTTTCAAAACGCGGCGGTGGTGTGGCCTTGTTACTGAGCAATCTGCGCGAATCCGGAGCCCCAATCAAAAAGATTGAGAACCAAGCTTCCGGCGTAGTCCCAGTCATGAAAATTCTGGAAGATAGCTTCAGCTATGCCAACCAATTGGGCGCTCGACAGGGCGCTGGAGCCGTCTACCTACATGCGCACCATCCAGATATTCTTCGTTTCCTGGATACCAAGCGGGAAAATGCCGATGAGAAAGTCCGCATTAAGACTCTTTCGCTGGGAGTTGTTATTCCAGATATAACCTTCCAGCTGGCCAAAGAGAACAAGGATATGCATCTTTTTAGCCCGTATGACATCGCTCGCGAGTACGGCGTAGCCATGTCTGACATGTCTATCACCGAGTATTACGACGAGCTGGTTTCCAATCCGCGAATTTCTCATACGACTATCAAGGCCCGCGAGTTTTTCACCACGCTGGCTGAGCTTCAGTTTGAATCTGGATACCCCTACATACTCTTTGAGGATACGGTCAACCGCGCTAATCCCCTCAAAGGACATATCAATATGTCCAATCTGTGTAGTGAGATCCTCCAGGTCAACACGCCATCCACCTACGGCGCCTCAGGTAACTACACCACCGTTGGCCAGGACATTTCCTGCAATCTAGGGTCGCTCAACATCGCTAAAGCTTTTGAATCACCGGACTTTGGGGAAACTGTTGAAACCGCGGTGCGCGCTCTCACGAAGGTCTCAGACCTAACAAATATCGAAGCTGTTCCTTCCATCGCTCACGGTAATGCATCCATGCATGCCATCGGGTTGGGTCAAATGAATCTCCACGGTTTCCTGGCTTCCAAGCGTATTCCTTATGGCTGCGCCGAAGCACTGGACTTTACAAATATCTATTTCCTGACCGTGACCTATCATGCGCTCCGTGCATCCCATGCGCTAGCGGTTGAGAAAGGTCAACGATTCACTGGCTTTGAAGAATCCACCTATGCCACTGGCGTCTACTTCGACAAGTACATCGACCAAGACTGGGCGCCGGCCACTGACCACGTAAAACAGCTATTCCATGAGGCTGGCGTGCAGATTCCTCAACGCGAGGATTGGCTACGGCTCAAGAACCAAGTGATGCAAGACGGCATCTACAACGCCTACTTGCAGGCAGTTCCACCCACTGGATCAATTTCCTACATCAATGACTCCACCGCGTCCATACACCCGATTGCCTCCAAGATTGAAATACGCAAGGAAGGCCGCTTGGGGCGCGTGTACTACCCCGCACCGGAAATGACCAACGACAACTTGGAGTATTTCGATGACTCCTACACCGTGGGGTACAAAAAAATCATCGACACCTACGCTATGGCCACCCAACACGTGGACCAAGGGCTTTCCCTGACTTTGTTCTTCACCGCTGACACCACTACGCGGGACATCAACAAGGCACAAATCTATGCCTGGAAAGCCGGAATCAAGACCTTGTACTACATCCGTTTACGCCAACCTGCACTCCAGGGAACCGAGGTCGAAGGCTGCGTTTCCTGTGCTCTGTAGGAACACGGTCCTTCCTTCATTCACAACCATCCATCAAGAAAGAAAGAAGCTATGTCTTCAACATCAAACACTGCTGAGCTAACCAGCATCTCAGTTACGCCGCCAAGTTACCGGCATGACCCTTCAGCCCGCATCCGCGCCATCAATTGGAATCGGGTGAGCGATGAGAAGGATCTTGAAGTGTGGAACCGCCTCACCGCCAACTTTTGGTTGCCAGAAAAGGTTCCACTTTCAAACGATCTCCCGGCGTGGCAGAGGATGACACCGGAGGAACGCAACCTCACCATGCGGGTGTTCACGGGACTCACCACCCTGGACACCGTCCAGGCCACTGTGGGCGAAATCTGTCAGATCCAAGATGCCCGCACCGAGCACGAGGAGGCCGTGTATACCAACATCGCCTTCATGCAATCAGTCCATGCCCGTTCTTACTCTTCAGTGTTTTCTACTTTGAGCAGTACGAAAGAAATTGATGAGGCATACCGCTGGGCGGTGAATAATGACCTTCTCCAGGCACGCGCCAAAAAAGTGCTCACTCATTATTTTGGACCCGATCCACTCAAGCGCAAAGTGTCATCGACGCTGCTTTCCTCGCTGCTTCTCTACGCGGGTTTCTATCTTCCCCTGCATTTTTCCGTCCACGCCACCCTGACAAATACGGCAGACATGATTCGCCTCATTCTGCGTGACAAGGCAGTGCACGGTTACTACTCAGGCTACAAGTACCAGCGCGGACTGGAAACGTCTGCTCCACAACGGCAACAGGAGATGCATGATTTCACTATTTCCTTGCTCGAAGAGCTTTATGCCCTAGAGCTGGATTATTCCGGCGAGCTATATGAGCCGTTGGGGCTCATGGATGATGTAGCTGTATTCGTTCGCTATAACGCCAATAAGGCGCTCATGAATTTGGGCTATCCGGACTACTTCCCACCTGAAGAAACGGAAGTGAACCCGGAAATCCTCGCTGCCCTAGCACCTGGAGCAGATGAAAACCATGACTTCTTCTCCGGCTCCGGTTCCTCCTATGTCATTGGCACCGCTGAAGAAACGAGTGATGATGACTGGGATTTCTAAACCGTTTCCACGACCAGACCAAGGAAGCTGGCTTGAGACCATCGCGCTGTTTGAAGCCATCCGCGAAGGAAACCAACCAGCAGCCATGCGGCTTTTGGATACGTCCGCCGCACGGGAGGCCGTCCTCGGGGGACTGTTAGGACTCATCGAACTGTACTTCCGCCATGAAGAAGACAAAGTGGATAACTTTCTTACTGCCGCCCACGCCGCCGGGCCACCGCCTGCCTTTGGCTGCAAGCCTTTTCTCCCTTGATCGCACGTACCTACGCCCAACTAAGAAGAAAGGACTTCCTATGACCACCCCACGCATTAGTGTTATCGTCGGCAGCCTGCGCCGCGGCTCATTTGCGCGCAAGATTGCACACGAAGTGCTCACAATGATCCCTGAAAACTACCAGGCAGACATCGTTGAAATCCGTGACTTGCCGCTCTATGACTTCGACTACGATGACCCCTCGGTCACGGACAAGCCCATTCCAGCTGAGTACACCACTTTCCGCGACACCATCAAGAACTCGAGCGGCGTCCTCTTTGTTACCCCGGAAAACAACCGTACTATCCCTGCCTGTCTCAAGAATGCAGTGGACATCGGTTCCAAGCCCAACTCGGATGTGGCTTGGAAGAACCTTCCCGCAGGTATCATCAGTCACTCTGTAGGCCGCATGGGCGGCTACAGTTCACAGAAGAACCTCCGGCTCGCCCTGTCCTACTTCGATATGCCGCTTCCTGGTCAGCCCGAGGTATTCCTTGGCCAATCCCCCACCCTCTTCGAAGACTCCGGCCATCTCAATGAAGGCACCGCAGGCTTTGTCAAAGACTACGTTATACGCTTCCTGCAGTTGGTCGACATGACATTAACAGCCAAGCACAGCTAGCGACGGCGACTAACCCTAGCCACCGCCCTCTACGAAGTACTTGAAGGCTTCTAAAGGGCCTTCTCAAAGACACAAACCCCGGATTCACACTCATCCTTGAGTTACCTGAATCTGAACCCAGGACGCTTCAAAAAACACCGCTCTAATTCTTCGATTTTCGCTGAATTAGAGCGGTTTTAGCGCTGTCGCTGGACACTGACCCTGGCGACATCCTGTTAGGCCGCTACAGGGCCATACAGGGCAGGGGAGACCCCCATCTACGGCTTGCCGCCGTCGGGGGGTGCTGGGCATCTACTCTTCGGGCCTGACGCTGCTCACCCTTGGGATTAAGATCTCGCGTCCGGCGGCTGCAGCTATCGACGGCGTCATTTTGACCATCGGCACCATCTGGGTCGTCTTCGTCTCCCAAAGCTTCCTTGGGCCGTTCCAGTCGTTCCTGATCACCCTCGGCGTGCCGCTGGCTAGCTGGGCAGGCATTCTCGTTGCGGACATCTTCGCCCGCACTAAGGATTACGACGAGCCGGCGTTGTACGATTCGGCAGGTCGCTACGGCGCCGTGGACTGGACCTCGATCGGGATTCTTGCCGTGGCTTCGGTAATCGGGTGGGGTCTTGTGGCCAACATGTTTGCGGAGGAAGCTTCCTGGAACAACTGGCAGGGATACTTCCTGCCGCTGGTTGGGGAGCACTGGGCGGACGCGAACCTCGGTGTGCTCGTCGCACTCGTGCTCTCGTTTGTGGCGGCGTGGTTTGGGCGCCGCGGCCGCATCCGCCGCCAAGAGGGGACTGCGGCCTAGGCGCTGTGCCCGGTTATGCCCCGGCGTCCTAGCGCGCCGGGTTGCTGACCAGGATCCGATCCACCTGCTCGGCCAGGTCTTCGGGTGCCGTGTCGAAGTCGCCGGGCAGTTCCCGATCCGCATGCTCGAGGGCTTCCTGGTCGTGCTCGCCGGTGGCAAGGTGCGCCTCCGCCTCGTCGAGTAGCCGCTTCAACCGTGTCAGGTTGAGTTGGTAAGCGCCGTCGTTCTCCGGGCCGGGGACCTCCTGGAGCCAACCCGTGCCGGTGAAGGTGGGCAGTGTCGCATCGATGATGTCGCGCTTGAGCCAGTTGGTCATGCTGGGCCCACCGAAGTTTTCCACCCGGCCCGCTGTTGCCTGACGGACGGTGCCGGTGGGGGTAAGGGTGGGGCCAGTGGTGTCGTCGGCAAGCAATGCCACCTGCATCAAAATTTTCAGTTCTCGGGGAAATAGGGACGGGGCTTCAATGCACCCCACTGCGGCTTTGAGCAGTTCGCCCAACAACGCCTCCTTATTCGGTTGTGTTCGGACAAGGAGACATTATAAATCCGCCTCCGACACCGGGAGGCGGATTCTCGAACGGATGTGTGGTTTGTGGTTAGCGCTGCAACTTCCAGATCACGGAGTTCGTGGAACCTGCGCGCACGAGCGCGATGTTGGCGGTGTCGAAGACGTAGAGCTCACCGGTAAAGCCCGGGACAATGAACGCGGAGCCGAAGCGCTGCACCTGCAGCGGGTTGAGCTTCTTCGGCTGGCCCACAAAGCCTTGGTTCCAGCAGTGGGTGCCGGTAAAGCCTCGGCTGATGGACACTGCGGGGATGAGCTGCTCTGGAGGGTTGCACTCCGGCTGGGTTTTGCGGGCGGTGTCGGAGACGCAAATGGTTTTGGTTTCGCCGCCGACTTGGTAGGACTCGCAACGCACGTTGCCGTTCTGGTTGGAGTAGGTACCGACGTTGTTTTGTGCGGCGGCGGAGGGGGCGAGGGCTGCGGTGGCGGTAAGGATCGCGACGGCAGCGACGGTTACTGGGGCTGTACGTGTGATCTGCATAACAGAAGTATTCCAGGCTATCCCCAGCGTTGCACGCCTCCTGGCAGCGATTTCAGCACAATCCCATGCTGTTTCGCCTGTTCCGCATAGGTTTTCACAAATTTTTCAGAACGCACTCCACCGGCGCAATAGACCACCACGTCGTCGCCTTCGGCGTACTGCGACAGCGCGCGAGAAACCGCCTCGGGGTCACGTTCGATCTGGGTCAGTGGCAGGTGAGTGGAGTTGACCGGCAGGTCCGCAATCGCCCGCTCGTGGGGTTCACGGATGTCCAGGGCGTGAGCTTTGCGGGTAGTGATGTCGTCGAAAAGCAATCGCCCCTCGGTGCTCACGGTGCAGGCGTCGGTGTAGGTGCTCAAGCGCGTGGTCAGTGGGCGCGCCGGGTCGCGGGGGACGGTGAAACGGCGGATGGTGGTGGTCAGCGCGTCGTACATGTGCAGCCGGCCGATCTCCGCCTCGCCGATGCCCGTGAGGAACTTCACGGCTTCGGTGGACATCAGCGAGCCGACCACGGAGGTGGTCACGCCGAGCACACCCGCGGTGGCACAATCCGGCACGGAATCCGCATCCGGCTGGGTGGGGTAGAGGTCCCGCATGCCCACGCCACCCTCTGGCGCGCCGGGGCCGGAGTGCCACAGAGCGATGTCGCCGCGGTAGCGCAGCACCGAGCCCCACAGCAGCGGCGTGCCGGTGATTTCGGCGGCGTCGGCGGCGAGGAATTTGGTGGCAAAGGTATCTGAGCCGTCGATAAGTAAGTCGATGCCGTCAAGGGCCTCGATGAAGTTGTCGGCGGTCAGGCGATCCTTCACCGGCGTGACAGTGATGCCGGGCTGGAGCGCGCGCAGGCGCTCTGCGGCCACCTCCACCTTGCTGCGGCCGACGTCCTCGGCGCCGAAGAGGATCTGGCGGTGGATGTTGGTGATGTCCACGGTATCGTCATCCCACACCGTAATGTTGCCAACGCCCGTGGCGGCCAGCGTCTGCATGACGGGGCAGCCCAGGCCGCCCGCGCCGATGACCAACACGTGCGCGTCGTATAGGCGTTCTTGCTGCTCCGGGCCGAATCCGGGCAGGTTCATCTGGCGCGCGGTGCGCTTGAGCTCGTCGTGGGGGAGCACTTAGAGCACCGCGTCTTCCCAGTCGGCCCAGCTGGCCAAACCGTCGAAGGTGGAGGATGCCACGGCGTGCTCGCGCTTCGGGATGCGCCCAGCAGCGCGGGCCAGGCGGCCGGCCTCCACCGCGTGGCGCATCGCGTGCGCCATGGTCACCGGGTCCTGGCAACGGTTCACCGCGCTGGCGAGCAGCACGCCCGAACACCCGAGTTCCATGGCAAGGGAGGCGTCGGATGCGGTGCCCAGGCCGGCGTCGATAAGCACCGGCACCTGCGCGCGCGAGCAGATCAACTCAATGTTGTGCGGGTTCAAAATGCCCAGGCCAGTGCCAATCGGGGAGCCCAACGGCATCACCGCCGCAGCACCGAGATCCTCCAGGCGCTTGGCGGCCACCGGGTCGTCTGAGGTGTACGCCAGCACCGTAAAGCCCTCGTCTACGAGCATCTCGCAGGCGTCGACCGTTTCCACCACGTCGGGCAGCAAGGTGCGGTCGTCCGCGATGACCTCTAGTTTCACCCAATCCGTGCCCAGCGCCTCACGCGCGAGTTTCGCCGTGATCACCGCGTCGCGCGCCGTGCGGCAGCCCGCGGTGTTCGGCAGCGGACGGATATTCAGGCGCCCCAGCAGGTCAAACACGCTCTCGCCCGCACCGGTTGTCGCCGAGTGGCGGCGCATCGCCACCGTGGTCATCTCCGTTCCAGATGCCATCAGGGCGCGCTCCAGCATGTCAAAGGAACTCGCCCCACCCGTGCCCATAATCAGGTGGGATTCAAACCGCTGACCAGCAATTTCAAGCACGTCTAGCCTCCTTGAACGGCGGTGAGGATGTCCACCTCTGCGTCGTCGATAAGCGTCCGCCCCCACTGCGAGCGCGGCACGACCTCACCGTCCACCGCCACGGCGGTGCCGGCCTCAGGCGCGCCGACCTCTGCCACCAACTCCTGCACAGTCGTGGCTTCGGTGGTGGTCCTCTCACCGTTGAGCGTTAGTTGCATTCGTGCCTCCTCGGGTCGCATGCGGATAAGTTTATGAATGGTGCTTGCTTTTCGACGACCCCAGCACCACACCGAGCCCCCAACGCCGCCAACAGAATCCCGTGCCGGAAGTAACCGGTGGACACCACGGTGCGCTCGTCGATACGACCGATATACGGCAGGTCATCCGGCGTACCCGGGCGCGCGCCGGCGCCGGCCTCGAGGAAATCGCACTCCTCAACCGCCGGCACCACCTCAATCGCATCCCGCAGCAATTGGTGAACGCCCTGCACCTGGGGCTGGTCGCGGCCGTCCTCGCGTGTGGTCGCGCCGATAGTCAGCGTGTGGTCCTCGCGCGGAATGAGGTAGATCGGACGGTCCTCCACAAACCCGCGCACCACATGGTTCAGCAGCGGGTACTGGTGCTCCGGCACGCGCACGTGCAGCACGTCGCCGTACACCGGGCGCAGATCCAGAAACGGCACAAGGTCACGAGCACCCAGACCATTAGCGACGACCACCTGATCCCCGTCCAACTGCTCCACGTTGTCCACTCGCTTGGCCTTGAAGGTCACCCCGGCATTCGCGCAGGCATCCATGAGCGCCTTGGTAAACAAGCGCGGCTGCACCTGGTGGTCACCTGCAATCCGCACCGCACCATTAATGGCAGGGGAGAGCGCCGGCTCCAGGCCACGCGCCTGGCGGGTAGTCACCTTCTCCACCGCCATACCGTGCTTTTCCTGGTACTCGCTGAGTTCCGTCAGGTGCGTCTTGTCCGCCACATCGCGCGCGACCACCAGCGTGCCCTCCGTGCGATAGCCGGTAGGTAAATCGGAGTACTTCGCGGTGAGCTTGATCAGGTCCGGGTAGAGCTCCGCAGACGCCGCCATCAGCGGAAAGAGCGGGTCTTGCTTATAGACGACCTCCGCCGTCGGCGCCAACATCCCACCCGCATAATGCGACGCCCCCGACGCCGGCGCCGGGTCGTACACCGTGACCGTATGGCCCCGATCCGCCAACGTAAGCGCAGTAGACAGACCGATGATGCCCGCACCGACAACCGAGATATTCACAGCGATCAGGGTAGCGCTTTTGCCCGGTCCGTTTGGCCCCTTTCAAACTCCGCGACCACACGCTCGCAATAGTCCTGGGAATTATCGGCGTGCATGATGCCGCGCACAATGGCCAACCCGTCCACGCCCGCAAGTGCCAGGTGGTACGCATCGTCCACCGTCACGTCCCCGATGGCCACCAGCGGCACCTGGGCAGCCGCCACTAGGGGCGGGTAGCCGCCGAAGCCCAGGGGAGGCCGGCCCGAGTCCTTCGTCGGAGTGTCGCGGAAAGGCCCGCAGCCGATGTAATCGATCACGTCTTTGTATGCGTTCGCGGCCTGAACCAGCTCCATCGTGCCGGTGGTCAGGCCGATGATCGCGTCCGGGCCGAGCAGGTCGCGCGCTACCTTAACGTCCAGGTCGTCTTGGCCCACGTGCACGCCGGCGATGCCGTGGTCGCGCAGTGCTAAGGCGACGTCGACGCGGTCGTCGATAAGCACCTGCGTCTTCGGGTTCACCTCGTGCACTGCCTCGGCCACATCGCGCGAGAGGTTGTACAGGTCGCGCGCACTAATCGGCTTCGAGCGCACCTGCACAACCCCAGCACCGCCAGCCGCGGCGGCGCGGGCGCGCTCCACAATGTCGTCACCCTGACCGGTGACAAAGTAACAGCGCAGGTCGAGTTCGGGTTTGCCCATAAGCTGCGAATCCATGCACATCACCCTATGCGGATTAGATCTGTAGCGGGCCGGTGCGTGTCGGATGGCCTAGCGGCTCGATGTGCACGATCGTCTCCGCGCCACCAAGCGCTGCGGCGATGCCTTCCTCCACCGCATCCGCGTGATCGTGGGAGTGATCCACCGTCCAGGAGCCTGGCACCTGCATGACCAGGTTGACCAAGCGGTCGCGGCCAGCCTCCGCCGTGCGCACGGACGTGAACGTCACGCCGTTGTCCTTGGCATAGGCATCCAGAAAGTTATGGACGACGTTCTGCTCATCCTCAGGCAGCGTGTGCGATAGCAGCCCCAGGATCGCACCCTTGAGCAGTTTGTAGCCGGTGAACAAGATGTTCAGACCAACCAGCAGCGCCACAATCGGGTCGAGCGGCTGCCAGCCGGTCAGCCACACCAGCGCCATGCCCACGATGACGCCCACCGTGGTCCACACGTCCGTGATCAAGTGGTGCCCGTCCGCGTTCAGAGTGGTGGAGCGGTACTTCTTACCCGCGCGGATGAGCGCGACACCCACGCCGAGGTTCAACAGCGTGGCCACGATAGAGAACGCCAGGCCGATGCCGAGCTGCTGCACCGGTACCGGGTTGATCAGGCGATCCACCGCCGTATAAATGATCACTATAGAGGCGATCAGGATGAGTGTGCCCTCCACCTGGGCGGAGAAGTACTCGGCGCGGGAGTGGCCGAAGTTGTGGTTGTCGTCCGCCGGCTTGGCTGAAAGCTTCAGCGCCCACAGGCCCACGGCGGCTGCGACGAGGTTGATCCCGGACTCCAACGCGTCCGATAAGAAACCCACAGAACCCGTCACCCACGCCGCGATTGCCTTCAGCACAATCGTGACAATGGTAGCGCCGATGGAGAGCCACATGAAGCGCTCTAAAAGCTTTTGTTCATCAACAGCTGCCCTGGTAGAGGCGGGTTCTTGGGTATTCATAGCGGGACGAATCGTAGCACTTGCGTACGCTGGTTGTCCACGTCAATGCTGTCTCATTGAAAGGAACACACCATGGGCCGTTGGGTCGTCGCAATCGCAGGTGCCGTCGTGGGCGCGCTGTTCTTTGGCTGGCTGCTGCAAATGCTCGGCGTCACCGGCATCCTTTACACCGTCGGAGTACTTATCGGGTCCGCTGTGACCTCCTCTGCCGCCGGTGCACTGATCAAGCCCGGGCGGTAACCCGGGCGCGTTGTTGTTTCCCACCAGTTAGGAACACCCCTTATGGCGCGCACACGCCGTCTCCACTCAGACCCCTTGATTTTCTTCTCCGCCTTGGGGTTCATCCTCATCTTCGTTGCGGGCACCATCGCGTTTGGCGATACCGCCCGCAAGACCTACGCCGCCGTCTCCGGCTGGCTCATGGACCACTTCACCTGGCTCTACGTCGGCGGCATCTCCGCCACGTTGGTCTTTTTGATCTGTGTGTTCGTCTCCCGCTACGGGAACCTGCGGCTTGGCGACGACGACGATGAACCCGAATACTCATACCCCGTCTGGTTCGCCATGCTCTTTGCCGCCGGCATGGGCGCAACACTCATGTTCTGGGGTGCCGCCGAGCCACTGAACCACGCCTTCAACCCGCCACGCGGCGGCTACGAATCGATGAGCCGCGACGCGATCATCCAGGCGTTCGAGTTCACCTACTACCACTTCGGTATCCACATGTGGGTGATTTTCACCTTGCCTGGTCTGGCGGTGGGGTACTTCGTCTATAAGCGCAAAATGCCCGCGCGAATGTCCTCCATGTTCGCGCCCCTGCTCGGCCGCCGCGTGTACGAAGCGCCGGGCAAACTTCTCGACGCCCTGGGCATCATCGGCACCGTCTTCGGCCTCGCCGTCTCCGTCGGCCTGGGCGTGCTGCAGATTTCCGCCGGCATGAACATCCTCTGGGACGTGCCCCTGGTCACCCCGGTGCAAATCGCCATCATCTGCGGCATCACCATCGCCGCCTCCATCTCCGTGGCAACCGGCCTGGACAAAGGCGTGAAAATCCTGTCCAATCTGAACATCGCCGGCACCATCGCCCTGATGTTCTTCGTGCTGCTCACCGGCCCCACCCTGAAGCTGCTTGGCCAGATTACCGAATCCTTCGGCATCTACGCCCAATCCCTGCCCGAGCTGATGTTCTGGGTCGACTCCTACAACGACAACCCCGGCTGGCACGCCACCTGGACCGCCTTCTACTGGGCCTGGACCATCTGCTGGTCGCCATTCGTGGGCATGTTCTTCGCCCGCATCTCCCGCGGCCGCACCGTCCGTGAATTCATCGGCGGCACCCTGCTTTTGCCCACCGCGTTCGACCTGATCTGGTTCTCCATCTTCGGCCGCGCCGCCATCGACATGGAAGAACACAACCCCGGCGTGCTGACCAAACCCGTGGTGGAAGACGGCGACACCCCACAAGCCTTGTTCAGCCTGCTTGCGGACTACCCGCTGTACACCATCACCGGCACCGTCGCCCTCATCGTGATCGTGTTCTACTTCGTCACATCCATGGACTCCGCCGCCCTGGTGATGGACATGTTCGCCTCCGGCGAGGAAAACAAATCACCCACCTACTACCGCGTCGGCTGGGTGGTCGCCGTCGGCCTGGTCACCGGCGCGCTGCTGTTTATCAACGACTCCGGCATCAACGCCCTCCAACAAGTCGTGATCATCATCGCCCTGCCGTTCTTCTTCATGTACTTCGTCATGATGTACTCCCTGGTCAAGGCCATGAGCGACGACTCCGCCGCCGCCCGCAAGACCCGCTCCCGCACCTGGGAGAAGACCGACACCGCCGAGAAACTCGAAGAAGGCGAAAACAAACCCGCGCCGGGCTACGACTCGCAAGGCAACGAGGTGGAGCGCCCCGAACTCGAATACGACGCCGAGGACGACTCCTGGAAGTTCCCCGAAGGCTTCAAGCTAGAACGCGGCGAGCGCGACACCATTGTCGACGAGCGCCGCCAGGATTAGCGCTTGATCCGCATTTTGCGGTGGGGAACTCCGGTATCCAGGAACTCCTCACCCTCGGCGACGAGCCCGAACTGCTCGTAGTAGCCGACCAGGCCGGCCTGCGCCTCGATGATCAAATCTCCGGGGAAGCGCTCCGTGTACTCGATACCCGCACGCACAATCTCCGGGCCAAGGCCCGAGCCGCGGTGGTCGGGATGGACCACGAAACGCCCAAAGCGCGATCCCGTCTCGGTGGGGAAGACGCGGGCGCAGCCGGCGAGGGTGTCGTCGTCAAGCAATGCGAGGATGTGCTTCGTCTCGGGGCTGGCGTCCTGATCATCGATCTCCGCGTACGGGCACTGCTGCTCCGCCACGAACGTATCCACCCGCAACTTGTACAACTGGTGGACCTGGCGCGGCGTCATCTCATCCAGCGATAGAAACCTGATCATGCTTCGGCTCAATCCTTCCTGTCTTGCCATACGAGAGGTGGCGGTGCGCCCACTCAAACGGACCCTGCTTCCCGGCGCGCTCCAGCAGCACCGCGAGCGCCAGCGTGATCGCCCACACCAGCAGGCCAATGCCCAGCTTGCCGGTCACCGTGGTGTCCAGGCCGATGCCCAGAAACGCCGGGGTGCACAGCACGATGAACAGCACCGACTGTGCCAGATAGCCCGACATGGAACGCTTACCCAACGCCACGAACGTCCGCGCCCACCCCGGCACGTTGTTATTCAGGCGGTGCGTGGCCAGCGCGAGTGCCGCCAGGATGCCCGGGCCCGTGAGGTAGCCCAGCGCCTGGTTCAGGATGAACAGCGGCAGCTCCCACTGTGCCGGCAGCACACCCGCGGCCGCCAAACCCCACGGCAGGCCGATGCCGACGATGATCACCGCGGCGATAACGGTCCAGGTGATGAGGGTTTTGCGGTGCGTGGTGACGTCGACAAGCACCCGCTCCCGCGCCCACACAAACCCAATAATCGCCAACGCCCACAACTGCACCACAGCAAACGGCTGCATGGCCAACATGCCCACCGCCATCTGCAGGTTTGAGGAGAAATATGCCGCTGGCGTATCAAACGTGATCGTCGGATCCGGCTGTATGATCGCCTCCGAAGAATTGAAGAAAAACGCCGAGACGCCACCTAACACCCCGAACGTGGTGAACAGGCCCAGAATCGAATACGCCACAATGCGCAACGTCTTCGTCGACCACGACAACCCCCACGCCAACAAGATGCCCACCAGGCCATACGTGAGCATGATGTCGCCATAAAACAGGCCAAGCATGTGTGCCAAACCAAACAACGCGAGCACTGCGTATCGACGAACCAACACCCGCCGCGCATCCTTCAACGGATAGTGCTTGCGGTAGAGACTGGCCGCCACCAGCCCGAAGCCGAACCCCAACAGGGTGGAGAACATCGGCAGCCCGCGCACGTGAATAAACATCGCGGCGAACACGGCGCTGACCTGGTCGATGACGCTGTCCGGGCGGACACCACCCACCGACCAGCCCGCACGCGACTGGTCCTCAGACCAATCATTCGTGATCCACGTCTGCGCCACATTGGCCATCGCGATGCCAAGCAGTGCGGTGCCGCGCGCCAGATCAGGCACGATCAGGCGCTGTGTTTGGGGCTGCGCGGGTTGCTGGGGTTGCGCGGGTTGCTGGTTCGGGTGCGGTGCCGCATGCGAAGTCATGCGGCTCAACCTACACGGCTAGCCCGACACGTGCGCTACGGCATCAGCCACGGCGACACCGCCGCCAAAATGGTGCGCGTCGAATGATCCAACACCGGATCCAAATCCGGCGCGAACACCGGCGAGTGGTTCGCCGGAGCGCCCTCCATTTCCTTCTTGCTGCCTACCGCCCAGTAGAAGTACGGCACGCCCCAGGCTTCGGCGATGGTGGGGAAGTCCTCCGAGCCCGACAGCCGGCCGAAGTTGCCCGCGCGCTCACCGAACTGCTCGCGGAACACCGTCATGACCTTCTCCGTCGGCTCCTCGTGGTTACTAAACACCGGCGCGCCGCCAATGACCTCGAAGGTGGGCTCCCGATCGCAGCCCGCAATGGCGCATTCTCCTTGGACGATGCGCTTGATGTCGTCGTTAAGCTTGTCCGAAATCTCCTGTGTAAACGCACGCGTGGACACCTTGAGCTCCACCGAATCCGGGATCGTGTTCGGCGAATCGCCGCCGTGGACCGCGCCGACCGTGACCACGCCCATCTCCTGCGGATCGATGTTTCGAGAGATGATCGTCTGCAGGCTCATGATCACTTTCGCCGCAAGCACCACCGGGTCGATGCCATGCTGCGGCATCGAACCATGCGAGCCGCGGCCGAAAATCGTGATCTTGGTCTGCACGCACGTGGAAAACACCGGGCCGGACAGTGCGCCGACGCCATAATCGTCGATCCACGGGCCGACATGCTGGCCCAACACCACATCCGGCTTCACGATCTTCTCCGCCAAACCCGCCTGCGCCATATCCACCGCGCCCGCGCCGGTTTCCTCACCCGGCTGGAACAGGGCGATAAACGTGCCCGACCACAGGTCCTTATGCTGCGCCAACGCCTCCGCCGCACCCAACAGAGCAGTCGTGTGCATGTCGTGGCCACACGCATGCATCCGGTTCAGCGCCGGGTCCGCCGAGTACTCCAGGCCGGTCGCCTCACTTATCGGCAAGGCATCGAAATCCGCGCGGAAGCACACCACCGGACCCTCGCCGTTTTCCAGCACGCCGACCTTGCCCGTCTTGCCCACCGCCGTGACGGTGTAACCGATCGCGGTGAGTACCTCCTCAATGCGTTGCGAGGTAGCAAACTCCTGCATCGACAACTCCGGGTTTTGGTGGAACCACTTGTAAAGGTCTTCGCGCTTGTCGCGCGTCTTGTCGATCGTGTCCTCGAAACCAGCGAGGCGTCCAGTGAGTTTCGGTAAGTCAGCCATGGGCCTACCTTACGTGCCCTAAAGCACCCCCGGGTGGGTCTTCGTATGGTTGAATGGTGCCAATGTTGCCCAAGTGATTACTGTGGCAAAAGTTGTCTTCACGCGCCTTCGAAACACTGATAGGGGATAAGTATGCGCCGCCTCCCATCGGCCCGCACCATTGTCGCTGCCGCCGTCTCCGCCCTCGCGCTCGTCGTCACGCCTGCTCTTAGCGCAGGTGCCGCGCCCGCGATGGCACAAAACGCAGCGCCCGTCGACACCGCCGACCCCAACTACTTCTGGCGCACCGACATCATCTCCAAAGCCCTCGCCGGCAAACCCGGAGCCGACCGCGTCCTCCACCGCGTCCCCGGATCCTTCCACGACGCACCACGCGTCCCCGCCGAAGCCGACCAAGCCCGCGCCCGCGGCAACGCCCTCTACGGACCCGGCACCCCGCTCTACGTCGGCAACACGCCCGGCTCCGAATTCATGTGCACCGCCACCGTCGCCGGCTACAACGACCGCGGCCAAAAAGTCGCCCTCACCGCCGGCCACTGCGGCAACGTCGGCGACAAGGTCAAATCCGCCGACGCACCCCAACTCGGCACCACCGGCACCATCACCCAAGTAGACAAACAAAAAGACTTCGCCGTGATCACCCTGGACAAAAACACCGAAGTCACCCGCACCTACGACGGCATCACCGCCAACCACGTCGGCGGCGCCCCCGTCCGCCCCGGCGGCACCGTGTGCAAGAAAGGCGTCGCCTCCGGCTACACCTGCGCACCCACCTTCACCGACTGGGACACCCACAACGTCAACCACGTCTGCGCCATGCAAGGCGACTCCGGCGCCCCACTCATGGTCGGCGACCGCGTCATCGCCATGGTCAACGGCGGCACCTGGCGCGCACCTTTCGACATCGCGTGCCACAGCCCGCTGCAAGGCCCGATCCACGCGCCGACCGCCTCCGCGCGCCTGGACTCGGTCCTGCCGTCCGTGAATGGTGGGTTCCGCCTCCCGTAGATCTCGTGGGCTCGGGGGAGTCGCGGGGAGGAGTCGCGGGGAGGCAAAGACCGCTAGGCGCGGAGGCGGACGGCGACCTCGTCGACCACCTGGGGGTTGCCCGCCACGCACCAGGTCACGCCGCCGGCGTCGACCTTGACGCAGCGACCACCGACGGCCTCAACGAGCGCCTTGCCGGGCAGCCAGTCCCAGTCGGGGACGGAGTGCTGCATCCACGCACCCATTTGACCTGCGGCGATATTGGCAAGGTCGACGGAGCCGGCGCCGAGCATACGGATCGTGGCGGCGCCTGAAACCACGCGCAGCCAGGGCTCGCGAACGGCATCATCCGACATAAAGGTCGGGTGGAGGTAGGTCACCAGGGCGCTTTCGGCGAGCGGGGCGTCCTCGAGGTCGGGCAGGGCAACGCCGTTGCGGGTGGCCTCGCCGTCGGCGGCGACCCAGGTGGTGTCCAGTGCAGGGCGGTGGATGGCGGAGATGGTTGGGGTGGGGGACGGGGAGTCGTCGATAAGAGCGAGCGCCGAACAGAAGTAGTCGGAGCCTTGCGAGAAGTTGTAGGTGCCGTCGACGGGGTCGATCACCCAGGTGCGGCCGGTGCGGGAGGGGCGGTTGGCGCCCTCCTCGCCGATGACGCCGTCGTTGGGGCGAAGCGCCTCGAGCGCGCTGGCGACGAAACGCTCCGCGGCACGATCCGCTTCCGTGACCACGTCAGACACGGAGGTTTTGAACTCCGTGCCCAGGCCCTCGGCGCGCATGCGAAGGGCAAGGCCGCCGGCGTGTTGGACAAGCGCGGCGGCCAGTTCGGCGTCGGAGGAGGAACGGTGTGCGTTGATAAATGCTTCAGTCACGCCGCCATTATGGCGCAGTCGGCGCACCCTCGCGGGTCTCGGGGAGGTAGACGTTGGAGCCTAAGTCGCGGAACTCCTGAGCCATCTCGCGCTCGCCGGCCTTGGCGTCGGGGCCTGCACCGCCAGCACCGCCAGCGCCGCCAGCACCGCCCGAGAAGTCGAATGACGGCATGCCGAGGTCTGCGATTTGGTCGGCGAACTCGTCGCGAATGTCCTGGCTGATGCGCATCGAGCAGAACTTCGGTCCGCACATGGAGCAGAAGTGGGCGGTTTTCGCGGGCTCGGCCGGCAGGGTTTCGTCGTGGTATGCCTGCGCAGTGTCCGGGTCGAGGGAGAGGGCGAACTGGTCGTGCCAGCGGAACTCGAAGCGTGCCTTGCTCATGGCGTCATCCCAGTCGCGGGCGCCGGGGTGACCCTTGGCTACGTCGGCGGCGTGGGCGGCGAGTTTGTAGGTGATCACGCCGGTTTTCACGTCGTCGCGGTTGGGAAGTCCCAGGTGTTCCTTCGGGGTGACGTAGCAGAGCATGGCGGTGCCGCCGGCGGCGATGTTGGCGGCGCCGATGGCAGAGGTGATGTGGTCGTAGCCAGGGGCGATGTCGGTGACCAGGGGGCCAAGCGTGTAGAACGGCGCGCCGCCACACCACTCTTGTTCCTTCTCGTTGTTCACCTGGATCATGTTGAGGGGCACGTGGCCTGGGCCTTCGATCATGACCTGGACGTCAAAGTCCCAGGCGCGGCGGCAGAGTTCGCCGATGGTTTTGAGTTCGGCGAATTGGGCGGCGTCGTTGGCGTCGGCGACGGAGCCGGGGCGGAGGCCGTCGCCAAGCGAGAATGCGACGTCGTACTGGGAGAAGATCTCACAGAGCTCGTCGAAGTTTTCGTACAGGAAGGATTCCTTGTGGTGGGCGAGGCACCAGCCGGCCATGATGGAGCCGCCGCGAGAGACGATGCCGGTGACGCGCTTGGAGGTCAGCGGCACGAAGGGGAGGCGTACGCCGGCGTGGACGGTCATGTAATCGACGCCTTGCTCGCACTGTTCGATGACGGTGTCGCGGAAGATCTCCCAGGTCAGATCCTCGGCGATGCCGTCAACCTTCTCTAGCGCCTGGTAGATAGGCACGGTGCCGATGGGCACGGGGGAGTTGCGCAGGATCCACTCGCGGGTGGCGTGGATGTCGTTGCCGGTGGATAAGTCCATGACGGTGTCGGCACCCCAGCGGGTGGCCCAGCGCAGCTTCTCCACCTCTTCGCGGATGGAGGAGGTCACGGCGGAGTTACCGATGTTGGCGTTGATCTTGGTCAGAAACGCGTTGCCGATGATCATCGGCTCGCTTTCCGGATGGTTGACGTTGTTCGGGATGATCGCGCGCCCGGCGGCAACCTCCGCGCGGACCTTCTCCACGTCGCAGTGTTCACGCAGCGCCACGAATTCCATCTCGCGGGTGATCTCGCCGCGCCGGGCGTAGGCCATCTGGGTGACACGCTTGCCCGGCTTGGCACGCAACGGTTTGCGGGAGGCGCCACGCCACTCTTCGCTGGCGGAGCCGCGGCGGACGGCAGCGCGGCCGTCGTCAAGCAAATTGCGCTCGCGGCCGACGTATTCCTCCACGTCGCCGCGGGCGGTGATCCACTCGCCGCGCAGGTTGGGCAGGCCAACTTCCGGCTCGGCCCAGGGGCCGCGGGTGCGGTAGATCTTGAACGGCTCGTTGGGGCCGGTAGGGGAGTCGTCCAGGTGGATCGCGGTTTCCGGAACCTCCAGCCCGGCCTTCAGAATCGGCGCGTATGCGTGCTTGGGGTGGATTTCCTGGGCATAAATATCGGCATGCGTTTCAGGCACGACCTTCTCCTTACTTCCTTCGCTGGTGCTAACCAGACAGGTTCGAACGGTGCTCGCGCAGGCGTAGCGCGATCTCAGCCCGATGCCTCGGGCGCCCGTGTGGGGTCGCAGCACACTCTATCCCGTCGTGGTGGCTGCGTCAGGCAGTTCGCTAGACTTCCCGGTTATGCAGCCCGAGACTCAAGCGCGGATTAAGGATCTTTCGTCCACACTTTCCACTATCGAGAAGGTGATGGACCTCGACGTGCTCCGCGAGCGCGCCCGCGAACTCGAGGCCCAAGCCGGCGACCCGTCTCTGTGGGACGATCCGGCGCACGCACAGCAGGTGACCACTGAGCTTTCCAATGTGCAGTCGCGGTTGAAGAAGGTCACGTCGTTGCGCTCGCGTATCGACGACCTGCCGGTCATGTACGAACTCGCCGAAGAAGAAGGCGACCCCTCGATGGCCGACGACGAGTTGGCGGACGTGGCAGCGCAAATCGATTCGCTTGAGGTGCAGACCATGCTCTCCGGCGAATACGACGAGCGCGAGGCCGTGGTCAACATCCGCTCTGGCGCCGGTGGCGTGGACGCGGCGGACTGGGCGGAGATGCTCATGCGTATGTACGTGCGTTGGGCGGAAAAGGCTGGCCACAAGGTGGATGTGTACGACATCTCCTACGCTGAGGAGGCTGGCATCAAGTCCGCCACCTTTGTTGTGCACGGCGATTACCTCTACGGCCAGTTGTCGGTGGAGCAGGGCGCGCACCGCCTTGTGCGTATCTCCCCGTTTGATAACCAGGGCCGCCGCCAGACCTCGTTCGCCGAGGTGGAGGTGCTTCCGGTCGTGGAGCACACCGACCACATTGACATCCCGGATTCGGACATCCGCGTGGACGTCTACCGTTCCTCTGGCCCGGGCGGGCAGAGCGTGAACACCACGGACTCCGCGGTGCGCATCACCCACATTCCGACTGGCATCGTGGTGACCTGTCAGAACGAGAAGTCCCAGATTCAGAACAAGGCCTCGGCGCTCAACGTGCTGCAGTCCAAGTTGCTGGAGAAGAAGCGCCAGGAGGAGAAGGCGGAAATGGACGCCCTCGGTGCGGGTGGTAACGCCAGCTGGGGCAACCAGATGCGCTCCTATGTTCTGCACCCGTACCAGATGGTCAAGGACCTGCGCACCGACTATGAGGTGGGCGACCCGCAGAAGGTGCTCGACGGCGACATCGACGGCTTCCTGGAGGCCGGCATCCGCTGGCGTATGGCACAGCAGCAACAAGAGTCACACCAGTAACGGGTAAGGTGTGTCGCGTGATCCGATTCGACCATGTGACCAAGACGTATCCGACGTCCACGCGCCCCGCGCTCAACGACGTCACCCTGGAGATCCCAGACGGCGAGTTCGTCTTCCTGATCGGCGCGTCCGGCTCCGGCAAATCGTCGTTCTTGCAGTTGATGATCCGCGAGGAAAACGTCACCTCCGGCGACATCTACTTCGGCGACTTCCACGTCAACGCACTGTCCGGCAAGCAGATCAACACACTGCGCCAGTCCATCGGCTACGTGTTCCAGGACTTTCGCCTGCTGCCCAACCTCAACGTGTACGACAATGTGGCGTTTGCGCTCGAGGTGATCGGCAAGCCGAAGGACCGCATTGCCAAACTCGTGCCGGAGGCACTCGAACTTGTCGGCCTCGGCGCGAAGGCGAATCGTATGCCGCGCGAGTTGTCAGGTGGTGAGCAGCAGCGTGTTGCGATTGCGCGTGCGTTCGTCGATAAGCCAAAGCTCATGCTTTGCGACGAGCCCACGGGCAACCTCGACCCAGGCACCGCCGACGAAATCATGGCCTTGCTTGCGCGCATCAACCGCATGGGCACCACCGTGATCATGTCCACGCACAACGCGCGTGCGGTGGATGACATGCGCAAACGCGTCATCGAACTGCAACTGGGCAAGGTCGTGCGCGACGAACAAAACGGCGTCTACGGGGATGTGAGGAAGTAACCATGAACTGGAATTTCATCTTCCGCGAAGGCTTCAAAGGGCTCGGCCGCAACCTGACCATGACCATCGCGCTGGTGATCACTACGGCGCTCTCGCTCGCGCTCGTCGGCACCGGCATTTTGATCTCGCAGGCCACCGCCGATACGAAGAAGCTCTACCTCGACCGCGTCGAAGTGATGGTCGAGCTGGACGAGGATATTTCCGCTAACGACAAGGACTGCTCCACCGACGCCTGCAAGCAGGTGCGCGACACTCTGCAGGGCGACGACCGCGTCGAGCAAGTCACCTTCCGCTCCCGCGAGCAGTCCTACGAGCGGTTCGTGGAACTGTTCCAGGATGCCGAGCCGGAACTCGTGCGTGAGACCACCCCGGATGCGCTTCCGGCCGCGCTGCACGTGCGCCTGGAGGACCCGACAGACACGGCACCGCTTGACGCGATCCGTGAGATGCCGCAGGTCACCGTCATTTCCGACCAGGCCGACACCGTGCGCTCCGCCGCCGGCACGCTGAACACGTTCCGCAACGCCGCCTTCGTCATCGCCGCCGCACAGGCGCTGGCCGCTGTGTTCCTGATCGCGAACATGGTGCAGTTGGCCGCGTTCAACCGCCGCGAACAGATCGGCATCATGCGCATGGTCGGCGCCTCGCGCTGGTACACCCAGGCCCCGTTCGTGCTCGAGGCCGTGATCTCCGTGCTGCTCGGCGCGGTGCTGGCCACCTTCGGCGTGTGGGCCGGCAAGCAGTTCCTGGTGGACCCGCTGCTCGGCGACCTCTACGCATCCCAACTCATCGCCCGCGTCCCAGACTCCGCAGTGTGGGCCGTTATGCCACTGACCGGGCTCGTCGCCATGGTGCTCGGCGGCCTCGCAGCCCAGGTGGCACTTCGCTCCTACGTGCGGAAGTAGTACACTCGAGCGCCTATGTCCAAGAAGAAGAAAAAGCAGAAGCTTTCCAACACCGGCGTCCTGGCGACCAACCGGAAAGCTCGCCATGACTACACCATCTTGGACACCTGGGAGTGCGGCATCGTCCTGCAAGGCACCGAAATCAAGGCGCTGCGCGAGGGCAAGGTGTCGCTCGTCGAGGCGTTTGCCACCATCGACAACGGTGAAGTCTGGCTGCGCAACATGCACATCCCCGAATACTCCAAGGGGCACTGGACCAACCACCCGCCGCGCCGCACCCGCAAACTGCTGCTGCACCGCCGCGAGATCGACTCGCTGGAGGGCAAAGTCCGCGACGGCAACCGCACCCTGATCCCGCTATCGCTTTATCTCAAGGACGGCCGCGCCAAGGTCGAGTTGGGCCTCGGCCAAGGTAAGCAGGACTACGACAAGCGCCGCGCCATCAAGCGACGCACCGAGGACCGCGAAATCACCCGTGAGCTGGGCCGCAAGCTGAAGGGCATCAAGGTGTAGCGTTTTCAGTACGGTGGGGGCCTATGAAAAAGGCACTGATTACTGGAGCGTCTCGCGGCATCGGTCGCGCGATTGCTGAAGAACTTGGCAAGGACCACCACATTTACGCAGGCGCGTCACAGGACGCGTCGGGGGTTGTTTCGGCGCTGCCGAGTGCGGAGCCGTTTGAGGTGGACCTGACGGACACCGAAGCTATTGAGCGCGCCGCCGCTGAGATCGACGAACTCGACGTCCTCGTGCTGGCCGCCGGCGTGATGGAAAACGGTTCCCTGGAAGAGGTTGGCGACGCCTCCTGGCGCAACACGATGGAAGTCAACCTCCACGCGCCCGTGACCCTGACTCGCGCGCTGCTTCCTGCTTTACGACGATCCAACGGCCTGATCATCACCATCAACTCCGGCGCCGGCTACCACGGCATCGCTAACAACTCCGCCTACTGCGCCTCCAAGTTCGCGCTGCGCGGCTTCACCGATTCACTCGCCCAGGAGGAAGCCGGCAAGGTCCGCGTGACCTCGCTGCACCCGGGCCGCACCGACACCGACATGCTCTCCGGCGACGACGGCCTGCCCAAGATGGCCGCCACCGAAGTAGCCAAGGCAGCCCGCCTTGCTGTCGACGCCGGCCCCGACGCCGTCATCGAATTCCTCCGCGTCCGCCCAGCGTTCACGGGGTAGGTTGCCGGCTGGGGCAGGGCTTGCCGGCTGGGGCGGGCTTGCGGGCGTTGCTCAGGCTCCGGCGCGCCCAGCCCCTTGTGCTCCGGCGCGCTCGGCTCCTTGGGCTCCGGTGCGCTCGGCCCCTTGGGCTCCGGTGCGCTCGGCCCCTTGTGCTTGTGCGCCGCGTCGGGTAACGTCTCTTCTCCTACGTTTCTTCGTAGTTGAAGGGGTCGATTTGGTTTCGACTTCATCACTTAGCCAGGGGAAGCGTGCCGGTGCAGGCAGGAGACCACCGAAAGCGTCGCTGTAACTAATAAACGCAGAGAAGAACTCTCAGCGTGACTACGCCCTCGCGGCCTAATTAGAAAGGTCCAGCGACCTGCGTGTCCGTCAGGCCGGGGATGTCCCCGACCCGGTACCTGGCGTCGACTTAGGGGACTTGCCTTCCGGCCCTGTCAGTGGGGCCTTGGGAGGGACACTTTTCACTGACTGGGCCCGTCATCCGGACATGTTCGCCTGATCCGGAGGGCCGAGCAGAGATTCTGTGCGAACTGCGCACGGAGAAGCCCTGGTGCGGTGGTGAAGGACCCGGGTTCAATTCCCGGCGGCTCCACCGAGTGCGAAACCCGCTGGCCAAACGGCCAGCGGGTTTTATTATTTGCCGGCGAACCTGCACCGAGTACAGCCCCCACTCTGCGGTGCTCATCGTCTAGTTCCTCGACATCGTCTAGCTCCCCGCGAGGGCAACCAGACGATCAGCTCCATACTGAAAACGGTCCCCAATATGACCTGGGGAAACGTCGAGGCCACTGCGAGACCGTCTAGCGGCACCCGAAGGGGAGCTAGACGATCTCGTAGCCGGTGACCGGGCCCTCCGTGTTCGGCTGCCAACCGAGTGCTGGGGCGACGTGGGTGGCAAAGTTCTCCAGGATCTTTACGTTTACGTCCACGCCCATGCCGGTCGGGATGGTGAGCAGAAGGGTGTCGGCGGCAATGACGGCAGGGTCGGCCTTGAGCTGCTCGATGAGCTTGTCCGGCTCGGCGGCGTAGGTGCGGCCGAAGGTGGAGGCGCCGACCTCGGGGAGCATGCCTACCTGGTCGGAGCCGGAGGCTTGCATGCTGAAGCGTGCCATGTCGGCGCCGTCGACGATGGGGAAGATGGAGCGGGACACGGACACGCGCGGGGTCCAGTCGTGGCCGGCTTCCTTCCAAGCTGCGCGGTAGCGGTTGATTTGGTCGACTTGGATCTCGCCAAGTGTCTGCGCGGTGGTCTCGGAGACCAGGGTGGAGGACATGAGGTTCAGGCCGTCTCGCGCGGTCTGCTCGGCAGACGCGTGGGTACCGGAGCCGTAGAAGATGTGCTTGCGCAGTTCAGGTGCCATGGGGAAGACCGGCAGGGCGGAGCCGGGCTGGAACATGTTGGGGTACTGGCGCTCGAGGGGCGCGGCGGTGGCGAAGCCGTGGCCGTCGACGGCGGCCATGAAGGTTTCGAGGTGGTTGCGGGCGACGTCGGCACCGTTCGGCGCTTCGCCCTTGTAGCCGAATGCTTCCCAGCCGCGCTCGGCGACCTCGGGGGCGCCGCGGGATACGCCAAGGGCGACGCGGCCGCCGGAGAGTTGGTAGAGGGAGGCGGCTTCTTCGGCGAGGTAGAGCGGGTTTTCGTAGCGCATGTCGATCACGCCGGTGCCAACTTCGATGCGCTCGGTGGAGGCTGCAACTGCACCGAGCAGCGGCATCGGGGCGGAGGCTTGCGGGACGAAGTGGTGGACGCGGAAGGATGCGTTGTTGACGCCGATCTCGTCGGCAGCTTTGGCGATCTCGAGGTGGATTCTCGCTACCTTTTCTGCCGAGGGGCCGCGTTGGCCGCCGATGGCGTAGTGCCCGAAGCTCAAGAAACCGAATGCTTTCATGGGGTCCTCCAGATCAGTTATGTGACATATCAACAAATATCACAGCCTGTGCCGAGCAGCGCAACCGAAAAACGGCCTCAACGTTGTATTGGAGGAGCTTAAAAGGTTTATTAAACCCCTTGGCGCGACCACAGCCCGGCGCTACGGTCGTGCGCATGATTTCAAAGACTGCGAAGACGTTGTCCGCTGCAACCGCCCTAGCTGCCATCGCTGGCGGCTTCATTGGTGCTGGCACCGCGCACGCACAGGTAGCGCAGCTCTCGTCGGCCAACCCGAACCTGGACCAGTTGGTGCAGAAGGGTTGGGACACCTACACCGGCGCCGTGCTGGGCAATAAGGGAGGCATGTTGCTGAAGGATCTGCCGAAGGACGCCAAGCCACTGGCAGCAAAGGATGTAAAGGAAGCTCTCGCACAGCCGCTGCAGGCGAAGGAAGATGCCGCGATCACCCTGACGTTCACTCCGCAGGGCCGGCTCAATTACGACGACGGCTGCAACGTCGGCAACGTGACCTACAAGGTCAACGCCCGCGGTGGGGTGAAGGTGGGCACGTTCGCTGAGACCCAGCGTCTTTGCGACCCAACCCGCATGAACAAGTCCGATGAACTGAAGTCGATCCTGCGAGCGGGTCCCGCTGTGTACAAACTTAACGACGACACCATCGCCCTTGGCGCCCAAGGCAAGATGATTGAGTTTCTTGGAGTTGCATAGGCATCCCATGAAACCCCTTGAACCCGCGAATCCGGCCGCTACCGTGTGGGGCATGGGTATCAAGACTCAGAAAACATTGTCCATTGCAACCGCGCTCGCGGCCCTGGCCGGCGGCACCCTTGGTGTCGGCACGGCTGGCGCGCAGGAGCGCTCGAGCAGCATTGACCAGTTTGTCCAGATGAGTTCCTCCCTGTTTTCTAACCCGGCGGGGCAGCAGCCCGCTGGCACTGGGCTGATGGTTCCGCTTGCGGAAGGCGCGACGCAGTTGCCTAACGACCAAGTCCAGCCCGCACTGGACACCACCTTGCGTGCCAAGAACAATGACAAGGTCACCGTTGATTTCCGCCCGGACGGCACGCTGACCTACAACGATGGCTGCAACGCGGGTAACTCCACCTACCAGGTGGATACGACCGGCAGGTTGCGCGTCGGTGACCTCAACGAGACTCGCATGGCGTGCCCTCCGGGTGCGGAGGTTGCCGCGAATGATCTAAAGACGATCCTGCGCGCCGGCCCGGCGGTGTTCCAGGTCGATCCGTCCACGCTTGCGCTGGCCGCACAGGGGCAATCGGTTGAGTTTGTGAAGTTGCCGGTGCGTGTCGTCGATTAGCAATCGCGACAGACAGCAAAGCTCCAGGTCGCCCTGGGGCTTTTTGCTTTGCGACGACCCCACCTCGGTCATTTACAACACAGTTTTGTAGTCTAAATGGGCGGAAACCGGGGGTGCCGGTTGACTTTAAGTATGGGTACCCTAAACTGGCGCAGGTAACCCTTACCTAAGTCTGGAAGGACGACAATGATCCGTTTCCCGCGCACCGCGCTGATCGCCCTCGCAGCCGCAGGCTCGCTAACGCTCGGCGCATGCTCCAACGCAGAGCAGGCCGCTGAGACCACCACCTCTGCAGCAGCCACCTCCGAGGCTGCCTCCTCCTCCGCCACCACCGATGGCAGCACCGTCAAGGTGACCGACAACTACGGCGAGAAGGAAGTGCCGGCAAACCCGCAGCGCGTCGTCGCTCTGGACAACCGCACCTTCGAGCTCCTGGACTCCTGGGGCGTTAAGCCGGTCGCAGCAGCGCGCGACCTCGTCCCGAACACCATTCCGGGTATCGCGGACGATGAGAGCATTGTCAACATCGGCAACCACAAGGAGCCGAACCTCGAGGCCATCGTGGCCGCTGACCCGGATGTGATCGTCTCTGGCCAGCGCTTCCGCAAGTACGACGAGGAAATTGAGAAGCTGGTTCCGAACGCTACGCTCGTCGAGTTCGAGCCGCGCGACGGCGAGCCGTTTGACCGCGAGCTCATCCGCCAGACCCTGGCACTTGGCGACATCTTTGGCAAGCAGGCCGAGGCTGAGCAGACCGTCAAGGAGTTCACCGAGGCTGTCGAGCGCGCCCGCACCGCCTACAACCCGGACCAGACCGTCATGGCCGTGAACGTTTCCGGTGGCGAGATCGGCTACGTCGCACCGGGCGTCGGCCGCATGTGGGGCCCGCTGTTCGACCTGATCGGCTTCACTCCGGCGCTTCAGGTGGAGAACGCCTCTAACGACCACAAGGGTGATGACATCTCCGTCGAGGCAATCGCTGACGCGAACCCGTTCTGGATCTTCGCTCTCGACCGCGATGCAGCGATCAAGTCCGCCAAGGATTCCCCGGAGGCGCTGTCTGTGATCAACGACTCCGCTGCGCTGCAGAACGTCACCGCGGTGAAAGACAACCACGTCTACGTGGCGCCGAAGGACACCTACACCAACGAGTCCATCCTCACCTACACCGAGATCCTCAACGATCTGGCAGACAAGTTCGAGGCTGCAAAGTAACCCCTGAATGACACATCCAACTGCGACCACCACCCGCCCCAAGCTTCTCGATTGGAAGCTTGGGGTGGGTGTTGTCATTGTCGTTTTACTGCTGCTGACCTCGCTTGCGGTGGGGCAGTACGACATTTTGAATAGCGATGACGGCTGGGCCATGTTCCGTACCACCCGCGTCCCGCGCACCATCGCGTTGGTGTTGGCCGGCGCAGCGATGGCGATGAGTGGGTTGATCATGCAGATGCTCACCCAGAACCGCTTCGTCGAGCCGACCACCACCGGCACCACAGAATGGGCCGGTCTGGGCCTGCTCGCGTCGTTCGTGTTCTTTCCAAACGGCACGATCATGACGCGCATGCTGCTTGCCGTCGGTTTCGCTTTTGTGGGCACGATGGTGTTCTTTGCCTTTTTGCGCAAGGTCACGCTGCGCTCCAGCCTGATCGTGCCGATCGTCGGCATCATGCTCGGCGCCGTGGTCAGCGCAGTCTCCACCTATTGGGCGCTGCAGGCCGACCTGTTGCAATCGCTCGGCGTGTGGTTTGCAGGCTCGTTCACCAGCGTGATCGCGGGGCAGTACGAGGTGTTGTGGATCGTGCTGTTCGTGGTCATCGCCGTGTTCTTCTACGCCGACCGGCTCACCGTGGCCGGCCTCGGCGAAGACGTGGCCACCAACGTTGGCCTGAATTACAACCGCATCGTGCTCGTCGGCACCAGCTTGGTCGCGGTGGCCGCCGGTGTGGTCACGGTTGTCGTCGGCAATCTGCCATTTCTGGGACTGATCGTGCCGAACATTGTGAGCATGATGCGTGGCGACGACCTCCGCTCCAACCTGCCATGGGTCTGCCTTACCGGCATTGGAGTGGTAACGGTGTGCGACCTCATCGGCCGCACGATCATCGCGCCATTCGAAATGCCCGTGTCCGTCATCCTCGGCGTCGTCGGCGCCGCGGTGTTTATCGCCATGATTGTGAGGCGGAGCCGGAATGCGTGAGATCGGGGCGTTCCAGTCGTCGACAAGCAAAAAGCGCTACTGGATTATTATCGGCGCGCTTGCGGTGGCCGCACTGTTATTTACCGCGGGGCTGCTCGCGTACGGCAACCCGATGGAGTTCGGATCCACCGGCTATTGGCTGATCGCGCAACGTCGCATGAACGCGGTGATCGCGATGGCAATCGTGGCTGTGTGCCAAGCGACAGCAACCGTGGCGTTTCAAACGGTGACAAACAACCGAATTCTCACCCCGTCCATCATGGGGTTCGAATCGCTCTACGTCGCCATCCACACCTCAACTGTGTATTTCTTCGGTGCAGCAGGGCTGATTAACGCCCACACCTTGCAGATGTTTGTCATCCAGCTTGTGCTCATGATCGGGCTCAGCCTGGTGCTCTACACATGGCTGCTCGCCGGCAACAACCCCGACATGCACGCCATGCTGCTGGTCGGCATCGTGCTCGGCGGGGGACTGGGTGCAGTATCTACGTTTATGCAACGCATGCTCACACCCAGCGAGTTCGACGTGCTCACCGCGCGCCTGTTTGGTTCCGTGAACAACGCCGACCCGGAGTACTACCCGTTGGCAATCCCGCTGGTCATCGTGGCGACGGGACTACTGATCTTCAACTCGCGCGCGCTCAACGTCCTGTCTCTGGGGCGCGACGTATCCATGAATCTAGGCGTGGACCACAAAAAGCACGCGATTTACACGCTCGTGCTGGTGGCCATCCTCATAGCGGTATCGACCGCGCTGGTCGGCCCGATGACCTTCCTCGGCTTCCTCGTGGCCACACTCGCGTACCAAGCCGCGGATACCTACGACCACCGCTACGTCTTCCCCATGGCGATACTGCTCGGATACTGCATCCTGTCGGGTGCGTACTTTGTGATGAACCACATCTTCTACGCGCAAGGCGTGGTCTCCATCATCATCGAACTGGTCGGTGGCCTGACCTTCCTAATCGTGATTTTGAGAAAGGGACGCCTGTGATTCAACTCAAAGAAGTCCGCAAGGCCTACAGCAGTAGTGTTGACATCGGACCGGTCACCCTGGACATCCCCGAAGGCGGCATCACCGCCCTCGTCGGCCCGAACGGTGCAGGTAAGTCGACCCTACTGACGATGATCGGCAGGCTCCTCGACCTCGATTCCGGTCACATCGAAGTTGCAGGCATGGACGTCACCTCGGCGCGCTCGAAGGACCTGGCCAAAGTCGTGTCCATCCTGCGTCAGGAAAACCACTTTGTGACCCGCCTGACCGTGCGCCAACTCGTCGGCTTCGGCCGCTTCCCATACTCGGGCGGGCGCCTGACCCCCGAAGATGAGGAGATCGTCTCGCGCTACATCGACTTCCTCGGCCTGCGCGAGCTGGAGAATCGCTTCCTCGATCAGCTCTCCGGTGGTCAGCGTCAGCGCGCCTACGTTGCGATGGTGCTTAGCCAGGAAACGAACTATGTGCTTCTCGACGAGCCCCTGAACAACCTCGACATCTCCCACTCCGTGGAAATGATGAAGCACCTGCACTCCGCATCCCGCGAGTTTGGCCGAACCATCGTGATCGTTCTGCACGACATCAACTTCGCCGCACGCTACGCGGATTACATCTGCGCAGTAAAGGACGGGGAAGTTGCTGCCTTTGGCACGGTCGACGAGATCATGCGCGACAGCCTGCTCAGTTCGATCTTCAATACTCCGGTGGAGGTTATTGAAGGCCCGCATGGGCCTATTGCGTGCTATCACTAAAACACGTTCTGTACAGCGAATTTGTGTTGTTTGTGAGTTCGTGGTTATAT
>NZ_KV787958.1:0-37482 GCF_001807155.1 Corynebacterium sp. HMSC05C01
GCTTCCCGAATGGACGCGTATCCAATCCGGTGCCGGTGACGAGGTCACGCTCACGCTGACTGATGGCACGACAATGACGGGTGCGGAGTTTCTCGCGCAGCAATTCGGCGACGAGTTGGAAGTCGCGGCGTTTCACCCGACCGAGGGTGCAGTCAACTTGTATCGCACCCAGCGGTTTGCCAATAGTAAGCAACGCGCGTTGGCATCCATGATGTCGCCGACGTGTCCGGTGCCCGATTGTCGGCATGGGGCTGACAACTGCGACATGCACCACATCCAAGCCTGGCGCCATGGCGGGGAGACCAACCTGGCCAACCTCGTGCCGTTATGTCGGTTCCATAACGGGCGCAACGACGATGACCCGCGTGAAAACCGCTACGGGCGAATACAGATCCGAGATGGGATACCGGTGTGGGTATCGCCGGGAGGGTCGGTCGTCGAGAAGCATCCGCCCGGAGCCATGCAACAACTCTTCACATAACGAAAAAGCCCGCCAAAAAGCGGGCCAATCGTCGTGCCTACACACTACTTCGCAGACGGAACCTCCGGCGCGACACCAGTGCGCTCATACTCCGCGAGAATATCGATACGACGCTGATGACGCTCCTCCTCACTCCACGGCTGAGCAACAAACGCATCAACAATCGCGAGCGCCTCTTCCTCGGTGTGCATGCGCCCGCCGATGCCGATGAGTTGCGCGTTGTTGTGCTCGCGGGCCAGTTTCGCGGTCTCTTCCGACCACGCCAACGCACAACGAGCACCCTTGACCTTATTCGCCGCAATCTGCTCACCATTGCCCGAACCACCAAGCACAATGCCCAGAGAACCCGGATCCGCAACAACAGCCTCCGCTGCGGCGATGCAAAACGCCGGGTAGTCATCCGCGGCGTCGTACTCGTGGGCGCCGCAGTCAGTCACCTCATGACCCTGCGCCTCAAGATGGGCCTTAATCTGATTCTTCCGCTCGAAACCGGCGTGATCTGCTCCAAGGTAAATACGCATAAGGCTTAGCGTACCTGCGGGGCTTCCGTACGGCTGCGCTTGAGCTCAAAGAAATACGGGAAACTTGCCACACCAACCGCATGGTCGAACAACTTCCCAGCATCCTCGCCCTCCGGCACACGCGTGATCACCGGGCCGAAAAACGCACTGTCGCCGAGCTTGACCACGGGGGTGCCGACGTCGTCGCCAACCTCAGCCATTGCCGACGCGTGAAAACCGCGCAAGGCCCCATCAACCTCGTCGGTATTCGCCACATCCGCGTACTCCGCGGGCAAACCGACCTCGGCAAGCGCCTCCGCAATAACACTGTCGTAGGCGCCGAAACCTTTCTTGTGATCCTGGCCGCCAGTGTGGATGATCGTGCCCATCGCCGTGTACAGCGCGTCGATCTTGTCCGGGGCATCCTGCTTCACTTTCGCGAACACACGCGCGGGACCCCAGTTCGCCTTCATCAACTCGGCATAGTCGGCAGGGATGTCACGGCCGTCGTTGAGCACCGAAAGCGACATCGGCACCCACTCGACCTCAACATCGCGGACTTTCTCCACTTCCTTCATCCAACGCGAAGTCAACCAGCAAAACGGGCAGGAAACATCAAACCAAAAAGTCACTTGCTCTTTCATGCCGCCCACAATAGCGCGTGTAGCCTGAGTCACATGAAGACTAATCTCACGCGTGAAGACGCGCAGTTGCGCGCAAAGCTCATTTCCAACGTTCGTTACGACATTCTGGTGGATATCACTGGCAAAGACACGTTCACGACGGTGTCGACAATCCAGTTCGATTCCGAGGCGGGAACGACGCACTTTGACCTGGTGGCGGAGTCGTTCGAGGCGACGCTTGATGGTGAGGCGACTGGCCAGGAGATCACGTTGTCGGCGGGTTCCCATGAGCTGCGGGTGACGTCGACGGAGCCGTACAACCGCACGGGCGAGGGTCTGCATAAGTTCACGGATCCGGTGGATGGCAAGGACTACCTGTACACGCAGTTTGAGCCGGCGATGGCGATGAAGGTGTTTGCCTCGTTTGATCAGCCGGATTTGAAGGCGACGTACAAGGTGAGTGTGAAGGCGCCGGAGCGTTACACGGTGATTCTGAATGAGGCGGTTTCACGCGAGGAAAACGGTGACGGCACCGCGACTTGGACCACGACGATTGATTACCCGCTGTCGACATACCTGGTTGCGATTTGCGCGGGTGAGTTTGAGAAGGTCACCGACACGTACGACGCGGGTGATGGCCGCACGATTGAGCTTGGTCTGTACGCGCGTGCCAGTTTGATTCCGCATATGGATTCGGAGCGTCTGTTCCGTCAGACGAAGGACGGCTTCGATTTCTATCACGCGAATTTCGGCCGCAAGTACCCGTTTGGCGACAAGTACGATCAGGTGTTTTGCCCGGAGTACAACATGGGCGCGATGGAGCACGTTGGTTGTGTGACGTACCGCGATGAGTACATTTTCACGTCTGAGCCGACGCCGTATCGTCTGGAGCGTCGCAACGATACGATTCTGCATGAGATGGCGCATATGTGGTTCGGCGATCTTGTCACGATGGAGTGGTGGGACGATCTGTGGCTCAATGAGTCGTTTGCTACGTGGTCGGCGGCGACGGCGCAGGTGGGTATCGGTGAGTATCCGGAGGCGTGGACGACGTTTGCCATGGTGGAGAAGGCGTGGGCGTATTCGCAGGATCAGTTGCCGTCGACGCACCCGATTGCTGCGGATGCGCCGGATATTGAGACGGCGGAGCAGAATTTCGACGGCATTACGTACGCCAAGGGTGCGTCTGTGCTGAAGCAGTTGCAGGCGTATGTGGGTTATGAGGAGTTTTTCGCGGGTGTGCGCAAGCACTTCGATAACCATGCTTACTCCAATGCCACGTTCGATGATCTGCTTGGCGCGCTCGAGGAGGCTTCGGGTCGCGACTTGTCTAACTGGGCTGAGCAGTGGCTGCGTACTACCGGTGTGTCGCGTCTTTACCCGGAGATTTCGGACACGTTTACCGTGGTGCAGGAGTCGCCGGTGTTGCGCGATCACCGTGTTCGCGTGGGGCTTTATTCGCTTATCGACGGCACCGTGCAGCGCACCCACCAAGTCGAACTCGATATCACCGGCGAGCGCACTGAGATTCCTGAATTTTCAGGCGTGAAACACGATCTCGCCCTGGTGAACGACGACGACCTCACGTACTGCCTGATGGGCCTCGATGCGCAGCAGCAGCAGTTTGCCGTGGAGCACTTGGGCCAGATTGAGGATTCGTTGGCGAAGACGTTGGTGTGGTCTTCCCTGTGGGAGTCTGTGCGTGATGGTCGTCTGCCTGCTCGTCAGTATGTGGAGTTGGTGGCGCGCGAGGTTGGCCCGGATATGCAGGAGCGGATCGCCGCTCAGGCTACTGAGGCTGTGAAGCGCTACGTTGACCCGGCGTGGCGGCGCACCGGCTTCGATCTGTTGAACGAGGCGTTCCGTGGTCAGGAGCCGAAGGCGGTGTTCGACCGTGCGCTTGCCCGTCTGGAGCCGACCGAGGAGACGGTTGAGTACTTCAAGGATTTGCTGAAGACCTCCGAGAATCAGGAGGTTCGTTGGTTGGCGATCACGAACCTTCTCGCTGCTGGCGCCTTGCCGTTGGAGGCCGTTGACGAGGAACAGGACGATACGTCGGAGGGTGCAATTTCGCGGTTGAGGGCGAAGGCGGTCGTCGATAAGCGTTGGGCTTGGGACAAGCTCATTAACGACGACCTGACCAATCTCGAGGCCCGCTACCTCATGGACGGGCTCACCTTCACCGACGCTGGGCTCGAGGGGTTGACCGACGAGTACTTCCGCGCCGCGCCGGCCCTGTGGGACCGTTTGACCAACGAGATGGCGCAGCGCACCCTGGAGGGCATGTACCCGCGTTGGGACGTCACGCAAGAGGCTGTTGAGAAGGCAAACGCCCTGCTGAACAGCGACGTCCCCAATGGCCTGAAGCGTGTTATCGCCGAAGGCCAGGACCGCTCCGCACGCGCTGTGCGCAACCGCGCGGCCGACGCAGCAGCAAATTAAAGCTGCTTGAGGGCTTGTTCGAGGTCGGCGATCAGGTCGGCCTCGTCCTCAATGCCCACTGAAATTCGGACCAACTCCCCCGGCACCTCGAGCGCCGAGCCGGCCACGGACACATGCGTCATGGTGGCGGGGTGCTCGAGCAGGCTTTCCACGCCGCCGAGGGATTCGGCGAGGCAGAACAGTTTCGTCGACTTGCAGAACGTCTTGGCCTGCTCGGTGGTTTGGAACAGTACGGAGACCATGCCGCCGAAGCGGGTCATCTGCTTTTTCGCCACCTCGTGGCCCGGGTGTGTTTCGAGTCCCGGGTAACACACGCGGGAAACTTGCGGTTGGGCGTCGAGGTATTTGGCCACGGCTTCGGCGTTGTCGCAGTGGCGGTCCATGCGCACGGCGAGGGTTTTCAGGCCGCGGCCGGTGAGGTAGGTGTCGAACGGGGATGGGTTGGCGCCGACCCAGCCGAAGAAGAAGCGGAGTTGTTCGTGGAAGCCGTCGACGCGGTCGTTGCGGCCGCAGACGATGCCGCCGACGACGTCGGAGTGGCCGCCGATGTATTTCGTCGTTGAGTGGAGGACGACGTCGGCGCCGAGTTCGAATGGTTTTTGCAGGTAGGGGGATGCGAAGGTGTTGTCGACGACCAGCGCTGCCTGCTTCTTCACTGCCGCGATTGCTTCGATGTCGACGACGTCCAGCATTGGGTTTGTCGGCGTTTCCACCCAGATGACCTTGGTGTTGTCTTGGACGGCGGCGGCGACCTCTGTGGGGTTGGTCATGTCGACGACGGTGTTTTCCACACCCCAGAGGGTGAAGACTTGTTGGATGAGGCGGTAGGTGCCACCGTAGGCGTCGTTGGAAATCACAACATGGTCGCCGGGTTTGAGCAGGACGCGGAGGACGACGTCGATGGCTGCCATGCCGGATGAGTAGGCGACGGCGAAGTCGGCGTTTTCAAGCGCCGCAACAGCTTTTTCCAGGGCGGTGACGGTGGGGTTTCCCACGCGTGTGTATTCGTAGCCGCCGCGGAGTTCGGCGAGGCCGTCTTGGGCGAAGGTGGTGGAGGCGTAGATGGGGGTGTTGATTGGCCCGTAGAGGCTGTCGGGCTCGTAGCCTGCGTGGATGGCGTTGGTGGTGAATCCGTAGACAGTCATGTGCACAGACACTAGACCAAGCGGTACACCCCTCGGTTATTTTTATGCATCGCGCGTACACTTGTGCGGTGATGGATACTCAAGATGCTTCTGAAAAGGTTGACCAAGCTGTCGAGGGCGTGGCGTCGTGGTGGAACAATCCGCAAACGCATGAATTGTTCATTGAGCGCCCGGTGAAGATCGTGCTCATTTTGCTGGTTGCAATTGTGCTGAATTGGCTGGCGAATGGCATTATTCGGCGTGCGACGCGCCAGGGAATTAAACGCTCGAATGTGTTGAAGTATGAGGGGCGTGATGCGCAGCAGATTCGTGCGCAGGAGAAGCGTCGTCAGCAGCGGATGAAGACGCTGGCCAATGTGGGCCGGTCGGTGGCTGCGATTGTGATTTGGGCGTGGGCGGTGCTTGCGGTGCTGGATCAGTTGGGGGTCAATGTTGCGCCGCTGATTGCGTCGGCTGGTGTTGTCGGTGTGGCGATTGGTTTTGGTGCGCAGTCGTTGGTGAAGGATTTCTTCTCCGGTGTGGCGATTTTGATTGAGAACCAGTTCGGGGTGGGTGACACGATTGAGGTCGGCGATGTTGTGGGTGATGTTGAGGAGATGACGCTTCGCATCACCACGCTTCGCGATATCGACGGCGCGCTGTGGTACATCCGTAACGGCGACATTGATCGGGTTGGCAATCACTCGGCCCGCTTCTCTACCGCGCGTGTGCAGGTGCCGGTGTCGTTGATGGTGAATCCGGATGAGGTGTCGCGTTTGATCGAAGAGACCGCTGTTGCGGGCTGCCAGGACAAGGAAGTCGCCGAGCTGGTGATGGGCACTCCGCGGATGTTGGGTCCGAGCGAAGTGACGCCGAATTATATGTCGTTCCGCGTGGAGGTGCAGACGATGCCTGGCATGCAGTGGACGGTTGCGCGTTATTTGAATCAGCGGATTTTGGCGGCGTTGCACCGCGAGGGTGTGGTGTTGACGCCGCGGGAGTCTGTGTTGGTGAAACAGCAGGAGGAAAACGTTGGAGATTAGCCCGAAGCAGGAGCAGACGCTTTTCGACGCCGTCGGCGGCGAACCATTCTTCACACGCCTTGTCCGCGGGTTTTACGATCAGGTCAAGGAAGATGACCTCATCGGCCCGATGTACCCGGATCAGGATTGGGAAGGAGCGGAGAACCGCCTGCGTTGGTTCCTCGTCCAGTATTGGGGTGGCCCGCGCGAGTATCAGGCGCAGCGCGGCAACCCGATGTTGCGCAAGCGCCACTTCCCTTTCGCGATCGGTGAGCCGGAGGCGGATCGTTGGCTCGAGTTGATGGGCAAGTCGATGGAGCAGTTTGACGACGACGAGCTGCCCGAACCGTACCGCGCCCAGATGTGGAATCACATGCAGCGTGTGGCGTACATGATGATCAATCAGGGCCCGCGCTCCTATTAGTCCCAGCCCGGGCCGCCAGCGAAGCGCGGCCCGCTAGAACAGCAGGCCGAGTCCGGCGTTGCGGTAGACGGATCCGAAGGGGGCGTCTAGGCGGGTCCAGCGCCCGCAGCTGGATACGCGCAGGTGACGCGGGATCTCCGCGGGTGCTTCGAAGCCGGGGATGAGGCCGAGTGCGGTGCAGGCGAAGATCATCCGCATGGGGATCTCCACTGGGTCGTCGCTGTCGGCGTCGGCGGTGAGCACGATCCCGTCCAGCAAGGATTTCGGTGGGCCGGCTGGTCCGGAGAATTGGCGGGCGAGGTTGCGGCCTTCGTCGGCAAGTCTGCGGGCCACACCGACGGGGACTTGCTCACGCGCAACGAATCCGGTGGCGGGTGGCAGCGCCCCGGGCCAGGCGGTATCGCGCGCCGGCCCGACCTCCACCGAGCCGGACTGCAGCGCGGCAAGCAAGTCGCGGGCGCTGACGGTGCCGGTGTTGTGGGAGGTGGTGCCGGTGATTCGTCGAGAAGCAATGGCCTCGAAGGGCGTGGTCACGAACACGTCGAGCGCACCCCCGCCAACCTCCTGGAAGCGTGCGGAGGCCTGTGAATCTAAGCCGACGGCGCGGCCGACCAGAGTGGTCAGGCCGCGCGCGCCAGATTCGATGTCAAGGGTGATCACCTAGTTTTCGGCCGCCTTAGACAGGATGCCGATCTCCTTTTTGGTGATCTCCCGCGGCGAGGTCGTCGCAGTATCCACAGTGACCTGCACGCACTCCACCACTGCGCAGGTTTTGCCCTGCGCGTCCTTGATTTCCTGGCGGGTGGTAAACGAGGTGTTGCCTACGTTGACCACCTGCGTCTCCACGGTCACTGCGGTGGTGTTGGGCAGGATCGGGCGGACGTAGTCCACCTCGAGCCGGCGTACGAACACCACGAACTCGTGGCCTTCGGAATAGAAGAATTTCTCCGCGAACGCCAGGCGCGCCTCCTGCGCCAACTCGACGTAGGCCGAGTTGGTCACGTGACCGTAGCGGTCAAAGTCGCTCCAACGCACCGGAATGGTGTGCACGTGGATTTCTGCCATGGGGTTTGCTCCTAACGGGTGAGCTTGCGGTGGGTGACGCGCGACGGCTTGGCGGCTTCCTCGCCGAGGCGTTCGACCTTGTTCTTCTCGTAGTCGCCGAAGTTACCTTCGAACCAGAACCACTTGCCTTCTTCGACGTTGCCTTCCCACGCGAGGATGTGGGTACAGGTGCGGTCGAGGAACCAACGGTCGTGCGAGATGACCACGGCGCAGCCCGGGAAGGCCTGCAGTGCGTTTTCGAGGGAGCCGAGGGTTTCCACGTCAAGGTCGTTGGTGGGCTCATCGAGCAGGATCAGGTTGCCGCCCTGCTTGAGCGTCAGCGCCAGGTTGAGGCGGTTGCGCTCGCCGCCGGAGAGGACCTTGGACGGCTTCTGCTGGTCAGCACCCTTGAAGCCGAAGGCGGACAGGTAGGCGCGCGACGGCATTTCGTTCTGGCCGACGTGGATGTAGTCCAGGCCGTCGGAGACAACTTCCCACACGGTTTCTTCGGGGTCGATGTTTTCGCGGTTCTGGTCCACGTAGGAGATCTGGACGGTCTCGCCGACGGTCACGTTGCCGGAGTCCGGCTCTTCCAGACCAACGATGGTCTTGAACAGGGTGGACTTACCCACACCGTTGGGGCCGATGACGCCGACGATGCCGTTGCGCGGCAGGGTGAACGACAGGTCCTTGATCAGGACGCGTCCGTCGAAGCCCTTGTTCAGGTTTTCCACTTCGACGACCTTGCTGCCGAGGCGCGGCGGGGTCGGAATCTGGATTTCTTCGAAGTCGAGCTTGCGATACTTCTCCGCCTCGGCTGCCATCTCTTCGTAGCGCTCCAGACGTGCCTTGTTCTTGGCTTGGCGTGCCTTCGGCGAGGAACGGACCCACTCGAGTTCCTTCTTCAGGCGCTTCTGCAGCTTCTGGTCCTTCTTGCCGGCAACTTCGAGACGCTCAGCCTTCTTCTCCAGGTAGGTGGAGTAGTTGCCTTCGTACGGGTAGAGCTGGCCGCGGTCGACCTCACAGATCCATTCTGCGACGTTGTCCAGGAAGTAGCGGTCGTGGGTAATTGCGAGCACGGCACCCGGGTAGGTCTGCAGGTGGCGCTCCAACCAGAGGACGGATTCGGCGTCGAGGTGGTTGGTGGGCTCGTCGAGAAGCAGGAGGTCCGGCTCGCTCAGCAGCAGTTTCGCCAGTGCTACTCGACGACGCTCACCACCCGACAGGTTGGTCACCGGCGCATCAGACGGCGGGCAGCGCAGAGCCTCCATGGCCTGCTCGATCTTGGAGTCGATCTCCCACGCATCGGCTGCGTCGAGTTCTTCTTGCAGCTTGCCCATTTCTTCCATGAGCTCGTCGGAGTAGTTGGTCGCCATTTCCTCGGCGATTTCCTCGAAGCGCTGCTTCTTTTCAAACAGCTCGCCGAGGCCTTCTTCGACGTTGCCGCGGACGGTCTTTTCTTCGTTGAGCGGCGGCTCCTGCAGCAGGATGCCAACGGTGGCTCCTGGCTGCAGGAATGCTTCGCCGTTGTTTGGCTGGTCGATGCCCGCCATGATCTTCAGCAGCGACGATTTACCGGCGCCGTTCGGACCCACAACGCCGATCTTGGCGCCTGGGTAGAAGGCCATGGTGACGTTGTCCAGGATGACTTTTTCGCCAATGGCCCTGCGGACGTTTTTCATCGTGTAGATGAACTCAGCCACTACGTTTCCCCTTTTGTTGGTGAATGCGGACGTTAAATACCGCAATCAGGGTACATCACGTGGCTGAGTACGACGCCCTCCTAGAACGGTGCCTTGGCGGCGCTGAGGTCTTCGGCGCTGTAGCGGGCCTCGTCGGTGCCGTCGGGGGCTCCGTCGAGAGCATTGTCTCCCCCATCGGCTTCGGCGGCCACCGGCTCGGCCGGGTCGACCGGGTCGGCAAAGCTGGGTGGTTGGCCGGTGAGCCGCTCGAACACGGCCTCGGCATCCATAACAGGTACCGCGTCGTGTCCGTCGAGGCTGTGTCCGGAGTTGGAGGTGCGCGCCGAGTTGAGCTGGTAGTGGTTCATGTCAAAGGCCACGTTGCGGGCCTTGAGCATGATCTTCGAGCGGGTGACGGCGTTGTTGCCTTCGCCTTCTTGCCAGAAGTCGGTGACCAGCGAGCCGTCGACGATGACGGGGAATCCCTTCTTCAGCGACGCTCCACAGTTCACGGCGAGTTGCCCCCAGCATTCAACGTCGATGAACAGCGGGTCGACGTCTTCCCAGACCTCTTTGCCGTTGTCGTCGGTGACGCGCCTTCTTTTCGACGACGCCAGCCTCATCTTGGTTACCGTCGCCCCACTCGCGAACAACACAAGTTTCGGATCGTCGGTCAGATTGCCAATAAGGCGGATGGTGTTTTGGCTCATGGAAGAGCCCCCCTTTCCATAGTGCGGATGATGGTGTGCGGGGTGTCGTCGTCAAGCAACGCCCTGCACACTTCGAGGTTCGCACGATTTGTAAAGCCGGTAAAGGGGGAAGCCGTTTCTGTGGATAACTTTGAAACCAGATTCCACAATCCGCTGCTAGGAGCGATTTCCGTACTGGGCGAGCATCTCGTTGTAGCGGCGCCATTCTTCGTCATCGGTCTCTTTCGCGCGACGATCGGCCTCTTCCGTCTCGGCGCGGTCTTCGCGCAGCCACTGCATGAACAACTCACCGAAGACGATCAGCAGCGGGAAGGAACCGGACGCCCAGGCGATGCCGCCGCCCTCCTTCTGAATCTGCGCCAGGTCAGGGTTCCACGGCAGTTCGAGGTTGTTGTAAAAGTCCTCGCCCATGACCACGCCAAGCTGCATGAGGTAAACACCCATGAACAGGTGAAACGGCATGGATACCCACAGCCAAGCCAGGCGTGTTTTCGCGGTGGCGCGGCCCTCGATGTGATCGGGGCCGATCAGTTCCCAGAAGTAGAAGTAGCCGGACACCATAAAGACGGCGTTCATGATGACGTGGCCGGCGTGCTCGGAAATCATCAGTTCGTAGAACGGGATGAACACATACATGGCGTAGAAAAACACCAGAAACTGAATAGTAGACACAGGCGGGAACGTCACGATGCGCAGGAACTTCGAGCGCTGGAAGCTCTCCACCCACATGCGCGGGTTGAACTCGCCTGCCGGGTACGCCTTGCCGATCAGCGTCAGCGGTGCGCCCAGCACCAGGAACACTGGCACGCCCATGGACAGAATCATGTGGACGGACATGTGCACCGAATACGACGCCGGCATGTGCATGCCCAACCCAGAGCTCAGCGTGACGACGACCGTCACACACCCAAGCAACCACCACACCGTCCGTGACGTCTTCCACCCGTCCACGCGGCGCACCAGGCGCAGGTAGTACACGGCAAGGAGAATCGCAATGACACTAAACAGCAACTCCGGGCGCCACAGAGTGATCCAGTTGGTCCAGGAGATCTGTTCAGAAAGGTTGTACCCCATCTTCACCTGCATGCGGGTGAGGTTCGGGTCGAGCGGCGGCGGGGGCGGCGTGCGGCCAAGGGTGACCGCAAGGCCGGAGACCGCAGCCATGATCAGGACTTCCACCGCTCCGAGGCGAGCAAACGCCTTCGGCTGGCTGTCCAACAGCGGGATGGTGCGCTCGCGGTGGGCGTAACCAATGATGCCGAGCAGCACAATCGCTACCGTCTTCACGATCAGCACGATGCCGTAGCTATACTCCGTCAACTCACTAATACGCACGCGCACCAGCGCGTTAATCACACCGGAAAGCGCCATAGCCAGGATGGAAAACAGGGCGACCATGGAGTAGCGGCGGGTGGCTTCGGTGAGGTGAGGGCCTCGTCGTAAAGCATGCGCCACAAGCGCCATAAGACCGCCAACCCACAGCAACATGGCCACGAGGTGCCAAATGAGCGAGTTGGTGCCAAAGTCGTGGGAGCCGCCCGTCGCCGAGTGGCCGGTCAGACCGATCGGCATGACCACCACAATCGCGCCGATAAAAAGCGCAACCTGCGACCACCAACTCGTCGCAACGTAGCCGCCGACGGCCACCACCGCCGCGAACGCAGCGACGATCAACCACACGCGAGCCTCTTTCACCTGCTCCAAGGCCTGCGTCCAGGCGGCCGCCTCAAACATGACAGTCTTCATCGGCTGGCCCGACACATCCGACAGCACCAGCGGAATCATCAACAACCCAATCAGCACGATGCCCGCACTCGCGTGCGCACCAGTACGCGAAGCGATGTGCCCGTCCACCGTCAACTGCGCACCGTTGAGATCCTCCCCCTGCATGCGCGGCGGGATGAAGAATGACGACAGCATGAACGACCCCACCGCCAACGCCATAAGAATCCACGCCACACCGCGCAGCGCCGGCAAACCGAACGTGGTGGTCACGCCAGGGTCCGGAATACCGAGCGCCGCCAGCGACCCACCAGAGAACGACTGCGCCACCGCACCCGCGACCACCGCCGCCGCAGCGAGCGCGGCAAGATAGAGCGGCCAAGCGGAAACAACAGCAGGCTTTCGGGCAGTCTCAGTCATGCTGCATACCCTACTTTCGCCCGCGAAACGGCCATAACTACAATCATTCGCACTGCCCCCATAGCTCAGTGGATTAGAGCATCCGGTTTCTACCCGGCTGGTCGCGGGTTCGAATCCTGCTGGGGGCGCTTTGTGTTTCTGGGGGTTGGGATGAGGGGCGCGCCGCGTACTTGGTGAGAACGCATTGGTGAAGACGGCCAAAAATCGGCATCTTCACCAATGCGTTCTCACCATGTGCGGGGAAAGAGGCGTGCCGCAAAGCTAAACGACACATGGAACACGGCATACTCCGCTGATTTTCAGCGATATATGCCGTGTTGGATGTGTCGTTTGGCCTCAGCAGACCACACTTCACCCATTTTTGGGATACGCGTCCCATAGCGTGATACAGTTTCTTCCATTCTGCGACACAGCAGTTTCACACAATGGAATGAAAGGACGGGCGATGACCACCAGCGTCGAACATCAACCCCCTGCCCCACAAGCGGCCCCTGCTGCCATCCGGGAGACAACGCCACAGGAGCGAAACCGGGTCCGCCTTGCGTCGACAATTGGCACGACGATTGAGTTTTACGACTTCTACGCCTACGCCACCGCAGCCGTCGCGGTATTTCCGTTCCTCTTCTTCCCCAAGTCGGAGTCGAGCACGGTGGCGCTGCTGTCGTCGTTCGCCACGTTTGGCCTGGCGTTTATCGCTCGCCCGCTAGGTTCAGTGCTGTTCGGCCACTTCGGCGATAAGGTCGGCCGCAAGGCCACCTTGGTCGGTGCGCTGCTGACCATGGGTATCGCCACCTTTGTTATCGGCCTGCTGCCCACCTACGCACAGGCCGGCATCTGGGCACCGGCGTTGCTGGCACTGATGCGCTTCTGCCAGGGCCTTGGCCTGGGCGGCGAGTGGTCCGGCGCGGCCCTGCTGTCCACAGAAACAGCAGCTAAGGGACGCCGCGCCTGGGCGGGCATGTGGCCCCAACTCGGCGCACCGTTCGGCTTCCTGCTGGCAAACGGCCTGTTCCTCATCCTGGTCACCGTGCTGGGCCACACCACTGGCGACTTCGAGGGCGCGTTCATGCGCTGGGGCTGGCGCATTCCGTTCCTGCTGTCCATCGTGATGGTCATCATCGGCCTGTGGGTTCGCCTGCAGGTTGAGGAGACTCCGGTGTTCCAGCAGGTGGAGCAGAACAACCAGAAGGCCGCTTCCCCACTGGCGGAGGTATTCAAGACCGCTTGGAAGCCGCTGATCCAGGGCACGTTTGTCATGGTCGGTTGCTACACGCTGTTCTACATCGTGACCACTTGGTTCCTCTCCTACGGAATTGGTTCGGCGGAAGAGGGCGTTGGCCTGGGTATTGCGTACCCGATGTTCCTGAAGCTGCAGCTGGTGTGCATCTTCGGGTTCATCGCTGGCATCCCGATTGCGGCGCATTGGTCGGATGTCTACGGCCGTCGCCCGGTGCTGGGTCTGACCTCGGTTGCGATCATCGTCTATGGCCTGAGCTTCAAGTGGCTGCTGAATCCGGAGACGTTCACCATGGTTTCCCTGGGCATCTTCTTGTTCATCGGCATGGTGTTGATGGGCTTCATCTTCGGCCCGATGTCTGCGATCTTGCCGGAGTTGTTCCCGTCGAATGTGCGCTACACCGGCTCGGGTATCGCGTACAACGTGTCCTCCATCCTGGGTGCGGCTATCGCCCCCTTCATTGCGACGGCACTGAACGCGAAGTATGGCCCGCAGGCTGTGGGTATCTACCTGGTTATTGTCACCGCGATTTCCCTGTGGGCAATCCTTTTCTCCCCAGAGACTAAGCACCAGGAGATGCACGAGATTTAACGCTTGCTTTCCATTCAGGCAAGTGACATACTTGCCAACGTGGAAAGCAACAAGATCTCTCAAGAAGAAGCTCGCGCCACCCTCGAGCAGATCGACGCGCTCGAGCAGAATGCGCAACATAGGCCCACACCCCTGTGGGCTTATGTCATTCTCGGCGCTTTGTTCGGAGTCACTGCTGCTGGCCTGATCCTGCGGTGGACGTACTGGTGGGCATTGTTTACGGTCATTATCATCGCCTGCATCGCCATCACCGTGCGAGATCACAACCGCAACGTGCGTCCAAGCATGAAGCAGCCGATCCAGGAAGACCCCGAGACGAATTGGGGATCCGCACTGATGCCGCTGGTCTTCATGCCAATCGTCTGGCTTGTCCCCGAAGGTAGCGTCGTTGGCGCGACTATCGCGGGCGTCCTCTCCGCGGCTGTCATCATCGTCACCGGTTACTACTGGGAGAAAAACCGATGAGTGAGCCAGCCATCGACCCCGTTATTCACCCGTTGGCCAGGTTGAAGATTTGTGCGGCACTGTTTCATGGGGGTGCCGTCGAAAAGCAATCGTCCCGCTTTGAGATGCGCTTTAGCACGCTGAAAGACAAAGTAAACCTGTCAGACTCCGCACTCTCCAAGCAGTTGGACCGGCTCGAGGAGCACGGCTATATCACGCGCTTCCGCGAGTACGGCTCATCCCGGGCGAAGGACACAGTGTGGGTCACACTGACAGCGACGGGCGCGCAGGCCTTCGAGCGACACACGGCAGCGTTGCGAGAGATCGCGGGCGGGTAGATTCGGACGCATGAGTTTTCCAGGACCATCCATCAACTCGTTCGCGTTGATTACTGGCGCGAGCCAAGGCATCGGCGAGGCGATCGCGCGCGACCTGGCCAAAGGTGGCCACAACCTCATCCTTGTTGCCCGGCGCGAGGAGGTATTGCAGAAGCTTGGCGACGAACTCGCGGCCGCCCACGGCGTCACCGTCGAAGTCTTCGCCGCGGATCTGTCTAAGGAACGCGACGTCACCGCACTGCTTAACCACATTGCGAACCGCAAGATTCACATTTGCGTCAATTCTGCCGGCATCGCGTCGTTCGGCCCGTTTATGAAGCAGGACTGGGAGTACGAGACGAACCAGTTCAACCTGAACGCGACGGCAGTGTTTCGCATCACCAAGGCGGTGCTGGATCAGATGGTGCCACGCGGCGAGGGCGCGCTGTGCAACGTCGGCTCCGCCGCGGGCAACCTGCCGATCCCGAACAACGCCACCTACGTGTTCACCAAGGCGGGCGTCAACATGTTCACCGAGGCACTGCACTACGAGCTGAAGGATTCCGGCGTGCACGTCACCCTGCTCGCGCCGGGTCCGGTGCGTGAGGCGCACATTCCGGAGGAGGAGCAGTCGATCGTGGATAAGGTCGTGCCCGATTTCCTGTGGACGACCTACGAGTCCTGCTCTGCCGACACCCTGAAGGCGATGCGCCGCAACCGCCGACGCGTCGTTCCGGGGCCGCTATCGAAGGCGATGGATGTCGTGTCTACCTACGCCCCGCGCGGGATTCTGCCGCCGATTATGGGCAAGTTTTACGCCAAGATGGGAGAGGAATAAATGGAGATCGCAGACAAGGACAATCGCATCGTGTGGGTCGACCTGGAGATGACCGGTCTTGACCCGTCACGCCACGTCATCGTGGAGGTTGCGGCGCTTGTCACGGATGCGGAGCTCAACATTATCGACGACGGCGTCGACCTCGTCGTCCACGCCACCGACGCCGAACTGGCGGAGATGGATGACTTTGTCACCGAGATGCACTCCTCCAACGGGCTGCTCGATGACATTAAGGCCTCCACGACCAGCATCGAGGAGGCTGAGGATGCGGTGCTGGAGCTCGTCGCAAAGCATTGCGATCCTGCTCATCCTGCTCCGCTTGCGGGCAACTCGATTGCTACCGACCGTGCGTTTATCCGTGCGCAGATGCCGCGTCTCGACGACGCCCTGCACTACCGCATGATCGACGTGTCCACCGTGAAGGAACTGTCGCGCCGCTGGTTCCCTAAGGCGTACTACAACCAGCCCGAAAAGGGCATGGCTCACCGCGCCTTGGCGGACATCGTGGAATCCATCCGCGAGTTGGACTACTACCGTCGCGCCGTATTTGTGGACTCCCCCGGCCCGGACACCGACACCGCAACGAAGGCTTCTGCCGCTGCAACCGAGTTCTACCAGCGGTTTTTGTAAACTTCAGATGAACGGCTAAGGTGTAATCCGCTGCAAAACAGCAATGGTGGCTGTAGTTCAGCTGGTAGAGCACCAGGTTGTGATCCTGGGTGTCGCGGGTTCGAGCCCCGTCAGCCACCCCAAAGCGTGCCCCGTAATCTCCACAACAGGTTACGGGGCACATTGCTATTCCACCCCCTCCTTGAATATGTTAGCCTTACCTAACTATTTGGCGTGCGAACTTCCGCCGCCCGAAGCAGCCACGAGTTGTTGAAGGACAGGGACAACGATGACCGAACAAGCCAACAAAGCGGCCGCGAGGCGTAAACCCCGGAAGGCCAATGAGGCAACCGTGACCGGTCGCCGCCAGCTCTCCCCCGATCTGGTTCGCTTAAGCCTGAACGCCCCCGCTTTTGTTGGTAAAGATCTGGAGTTTACGGACCACTACCTCAAGCTGTTGTTCGTGCCGGAGGGCGCCGACTACTCCTGGCCATTTAACGTCGAACAGGTCCGTGAACAACAGCCGCGCGACAAGCAACCGGTGACCCGGACCTACACGCTGATCAACCTCGACTCATCGACCGGGGATTTCGATGTTGACTTTGTCACCCACGGCGATGCAGGCCTGGCCGGTCCGTGGGCTCGCGTAGCCGAGGTTGGCGAGAAGATCGGCTTCTTCGGCCCAGGTGGCGCGTGGGGCCCTTCGGTCGACTACGAGCACTTCATCTTCGCCGGCGATGAGTCCGCAGCACCGGCCATCGGCGCGGGCCTAAAGCGCCTCCCCGAGGGCGCAACTGCGACCACGTACATCGAGATCGAAGCCGAAGACCGCAAGTTTGAGCTCCCAGCCCGCGATGGCGTGGACATCCATTGGGTGATCCGCAACGGCGCGACCCATGGCACGGAGCTATCCCGCGTCGTGCGACAGGCCGGCGTGCCGGACGGAAAGAACACCAGCTGGTTCATCCACGGCGTTGCCGAGATGATCAAGGAAATGCGGCGCTTCCTCTTCGTCGAATCCGAGGTCCCCAAGCAAGACGTGTCCATCTCTGGATACTGGCGCATCGGCATGACAGAGGATCAGTGGCAGGCCTCCAAGCGCGATTTCAACGCCGAGATTGAAGCCGAGGAGGAACGCGCGAAAGCCTAACTGCGCCTGGGGGCACTAACTGCACCTAGGGGCACTAGGAGTAGAGCTGCTCGCCGCTGCCGCCGGAGCGCTGCTCCCAATCAAGGTTCCAGTAGCCCAAGCCGTCGTACGGGGTCAGGGTCGATCCGCCAGTGTTTTTCACCACTACCGGGTCACCCCGTTTGACGTACTCCTGGAACCACTTGGCGTTCTCATAGGAAGCGTTGATGCAGCCGTGCGACTGGTTCTGGGACCCCAACGCCCACAGCGCCCACGGCGCGGAGTGGACGTAGATACCCGAGTACGACAGCTGGGTGGCGTAATCCACCGGCGTGACGTACCCGCCCGCATCCAACGCCAAGCCGTAGGTGCGCGAGTCCATAACAAGGCTGGGGTGCTCATCCCCCACCACGTAGGTGCCATTCGGGGTGTCGTAGCTACCGTCGGTTCCCAGTGAGATCGGGAACTCCTTCACCAACTCGTCGTTAGCGTAGACGCGCAGCATCTTGTCGTAGTTATCCACGACAGTCTCCACCTTGTCACCGATGGTGAAGCTGATTTCGGTGTCGTCGGAACCGTAGACGCCTTCGGCAAGTTTGCGCCCATACAGATCCACTTTCACAGTGACCTCAGTACCGGGCTCCCAGTACTCCTTCGGGCGCCAGCGCACTTCGTAAGGATCCAGCCAGAAGAATCCACCCTCGGTGTCGTTCGAGGTTTCCACCGAGATGAGTTTCTCCATCTTCTTGGTGTCTTGGATCGGGCTATCAAAGCGGATGGTTACCGCCTGGGCGACACCAACCGTCGAGCCGTCAAGCGGACCAACGTACGCATTAACCGTCACAGCCGGCGACACCGTAGTAAACGACGACACCACCTTCTGGCCCTCAACATCACGCGCCTCAATGGTGTACTCGCGTCCGTAACCAAGCGGTTCCGCCGTAGACCATTCGGTTTTGTCGTCGTTGAACTCCGCCTCGACTTCCTTGCCGGCCTCGTTGGTCATCTTCACCGAGGCCAATCCGACCTCCGAAAGCACCTTCACCGGCTGGCCAGGCTCGACGTCAGTGGCGTTATTGCTCACCGAGACTTTCGGCGGCTTCGCCGCAGGCGTCGTCTCTGCAGCCTGGTCTGTCTCCGCAACTTGTTCGAGACGGCTCGACCCATCCCCCGGTGAGCAGGCCGAAATCATCGCTCCTGCAGCCAGCGCCGTCAGGACCGCGGTGCAGCGGCGAACCGCGCGAAGGTGGAGCACGATGGACCCCTCACAACTCAAATCCAAAACTCAAACGCCAATACTTTAACCGTTAACGGCTAAAAAGCCACCATCCACAAACAAAGCGTTATACAACGTTTAACATTGCCGAAAAATATGCTCTTACCTGCCGATTTCACACATTCAACACACGCTGCTAATGTATTACCTCGTTGCAGAGAGCAACACCAACAAAACAAAATACGCGCCATTAGCTCAATTGGCAGAGCAACTGACTCTTAATCAGTGGGTTCGGGGTTCGATTCCCTGATGGCGCACAGCACAGCGAGGCTGGCAGGTATTTTACCCGCCAGCCTCGCTTTTTGTGTACCCGTCACTTTTTCTCGCAGCTGAGACTAGGCTGATCTTCATGAAAACAGCCTTGGTAATTGTTGACGTGCAAAATGACTTCTGCCCCGGCGGTAGCCTTGCCACCGCCCGCGGCGATGAGGTGGCGTCAAAAATCGCGGAGTTGATCTCCACCCCTGATAACAGGTGTTTGGAGTACGACCACATTGTGGCAACACAGGATTGGCACATCGAGCCAGGTGACCACTTTGCCAAGGAAGGCGAGACACCGGACTTTGTCAACACCTGGCCGCCGCACTGCGTCGCTGATTCCTATGGTGCGCAGATGCGCGGACCGGTGGATACCTCGCTGATTGAGGAGTTTTTCCGCAAGGGCAAGTACACCGCCGCTTATTCCGGATTCGAGGGCGCAACTGAGGCTGGCACATCGCTTGAGGATTGGTTGCGCGAGCGCGAGGTTTCCCAGCTAGACGTCTGTGGCATTGCAACGGACTTCTGTGTGCGAGCCACCGTCCTGGACGCCCTGAAGGCTGGTTTCAAGGTGCGCGTCCTGCGCGCGATGTGCTCCCCCGTCGATGACAAGGGCGGTGCCGCAGCGCTTCAGGAAATGTTTGAGGCTGGCGCCGAGATCGTCTAGTTACTTCGTCGGGTTGTAGCCCAGAAGTTCTTCCATCTCGCCCATTTCGGCGGTTTGGATCTCGATCATTTCCTTGGCCAACTCGCGAAGCGGCTCGTAGGCGCCGCCGTCCACCTCGTCCTGCGTCATCTTGATCACGTGCGCGTGGTGGAAGTGCATCATTTCGAGGAATGCGGTGCGCAGGTCGTCGCCACGCAACTGCGCGAACTCGTCCAACTGCTCGGGCGGGAACATGCCGTTAGCGATGTGGGTGGAGTGGTATTCCATATCTTCGTCGATGCCCCACTCGTCGGCCCATGCGTTCATTTGCTCGTTTTCGCGCTCCTGACCGTCCTTGATGCGCTGGGCAAGGTCGCGCACCTGCGCGTCGTCAACGTTGGAGGCAAGCAGCACGTCCGACATGTCAATGGCTTGCTGGTGGTGCGGGACCATCATGCCGAGGAAGTGGACGTCGGTTTCGTTGTACTCGGCGTCAGAGGACGTTGCGGCAGTGTTTGCAGTGTTGGCAGTGCTGTTGTCCGGGGTGAACGCTGCGCGTATCGACGGCCCCGCCACCGTCAGCACAAGCACAATCACCGCAATGACCGCTAGTGCGATCAACAGCGGCTTTTTACTGCCGCGCATCCGCTCGAGTTCGTGGTCGGCCTGATCATTAACCATTGATGCTCCCTTTCGGTCGTAAAGAGAGATTACCTTGAATTCAACAAGGACACGAGCGTATCGACGACAAAACGCCGGCACCTACAACATTGCAGGTACCGGCGTACAGACGCTCGCGCTTAGTTACGCGACAGCAGCTTCTGCAGCTCCTTGAGCTCGCTCTTGCGCTTACGGCCGTTGTAGACCTTGATACCGATCAGCGCTGCGATACCGATACCAACGCCAGCGATGATCTTCTGCACAGTCTCGTCCTCGAGCCAGGTCTTTGCCTGCCCCTTAGCCGTATCGGCCAAGGTGGACGGGTTCGTGCGGTCTGCAAGCTCGTCGAGCGTGCTAGCCAGCTGGCTGCGGGTGCGTGCAAGGTCACGCTCAATGTCGTGAATATCTCGTGCCACGGTTTCAAACTCCTACGTTTACTTGGGACTTTTCTAGACTGACGTCTTTTCGTACCAACAGTAGTGTAAAACGGGGAGGCATGACTGAACCCACCAGACTGCAACAAGGCGACACCGCCCCCGCTTTTTCCCTGAATAACGACAAGGGCGAAACCGTTTCGCTTGCCGATTTCGCTGGCCAGCGAGTCATCGTGTACTTCTACCCGAAGGCCAACACGCCCGGCTGCACCACCGAAGCTTGCGACTTTAGCGACAATATGGACCAGTTCAAGGACGCCTCCGTCGCCGTACTCGGCATCAGCCCCGACCCGGTGGAGAAGTTGGCAAAGTTCCGCGACGACCACAACCTGACCGTGCAGCTGCTTTCCGACGAATCCAAGGAAACCCTCGAGGCTTACGGCGCATTCGGGGAAAAGAAGAACTACGGCAAGATCGTCCAAGGCGTTATCCGCTCAACGTTCCTTGTCTCCGTCGACGCTGACGGTAAGGGCACCGTGGAGCAAGCCCAGTACAACGTCAGGGCAACTGGCCACGTTGGCCGCATCCTGCGCGACTGGAACCTGTAAGTCCCCACTCCCCCATAAAGAATTGGTGCGCCCGGAGAGACTTGAACTCTCACGCCATAAGGCACTGGAACCTAAATCCAGCGCGTCTGCCAATTCCGCCACGGGCGCGTCGAGAACGGATATTACACGCCGCGCCCCCATCCACAGAAACCGCGGTATCAAACTTTAGTTTGGCACCATGGTTTTACCGGGTAAGATCACCACTCGTGAGCGAAAAGTTGGAACACACGGACGCGGACGGGACCACCCCGATTCCGCAGCGTGAGCGTCTCCGCGTGCGATGGTGGCACATCCTGCTCCTCATCGCAGCCGCAGTGACGTGCCTGCTGCTCGCCCGGTGGCAGTGGGAACGCTACCAATCCGGCACCGGCACTCTCCAGAACCTGGGCTACGCCCTGCAGTGGCCATGCTTCGCACTGTTCTTCATCTACGCCTACCGCGTAGGTATGCGCATGGAGAACGACAAGATTGACGCCGAGAACGCAGGGCTGACCATGGATGACCTGTACGAGGCCGATCTCGCCCGCTACGGCAAGCACAAGCCCGTCACGGAAATCGACGAGGACTTCCTGCCCGCACGTCCGGAGATCGACGTCGACGAATACAACAAACTTGTGGCACCGCGCCGCGAAACCCACCCGGAAGGTAAAGGTGAACACGCATGACCGAGCAAACTCAGCCAGCAGCACAGCCAGAGCGCATCCACCCGGAGCGCCAGCGCCGCGTTAAGCAGGCTCTGCTGTGGTTCTCCATCGCGGCGTGGATCACCGGTGTCCTGTTGCTTCTGCTGATTGCCCGCATGATCATGCAGTACGGCTTCGACATGAACGTCGACTACCTGTCCTGGGTTGCGCGCGTGCACGGCTTTGCGTTTGTCGCGTTTTTGATGACGTCGCTGAACCTCGGCTCAAAGGCTCGCTGGTCCGGCGGCACCTGGGTGGCAACAGCTATCTCCGGCGTTGTGCCGTTTATGTCCTTCTTTGTGGAAGAGAAGCGCCGCAAGGAAGTTAAAGAAAAGTTCCAGCTCGCCTAACGTCGGCGAACTGGAACTTCGGGGGATGAAACCGGCGGCGAAACTTATTCGTCGTCGGTTTTTGTTAGCACCATGACGCCGACCTTCTCCGCTTGATCGTTTTGCGGCGACAGTGTCAACGTGTCGCCTGCACGCTCAGCGTCGTACTCCAGATCCTGGTGCGTCAGCGGATCTTCCAGCTTGAACTCTTTATCGTCGCGCAGGCAGTTCGCTTCGTTAGTCTCACCGTCGGTTTCGGTCAGCTCCCAGGAGCAATCCTTACCGTCAATGGTCACAGTGGCCCGACCACCGCCGGTCCCCTCCTGGGTTGCGGTGACGTCGCCCGACCAGGTGCCGTCGAAGTCACCGTCCTGCCCACAAGCGGTCAAAAGAGCGCTGGAGGCGAGAACAGTTGCTGCGAATGCGATTGTTTTCTTCATACCGCCACTGTAACGATTTTCGTCACTCCAGCGCTGCGATGTGCTTTGCCAACTCCCGCAACGCCTTGCCCCTGTGGGACCGTGCGTTCTTCTCCTCCGAGGTCAGTTCCGCCGAGGAACGCCCCGGCGCGTCATCCGGCGCGAAGAGCGGGTCGTAGCCGAAACCGTTGTCGCCGCGGGGCTCGCGAAGCAGTTCGCCTTCCCAACGCCCTTCTGCGACGTGTACATCGCCTTCTGGGGTGGCAAGCGCGCAGCAGGACACAAACGCTGCGCGGCGCTGGTTGATGTCTTCCATCTGCTTGAGCAGCAGGGCGTTGTTGCCAGCGTCGTCGCCGTGGTTACCGGACCAGCGAGCGGACAGGATGCCCGGCATGCCGTTGAGGGCTTCGACGCTTAGGCCGGAGTCGTCAGCGACGCACGGAAGACCAGTCGCGGCAGCACCTACCCGGGCCTTCAGTACGGCGTTTTCCTCAAAGGACAGGCCGTCCTCGACGGGGTCGGGGTACGCGGGGGCCTGATCAAGCGACACTAGCTCCACTCCCCCGATGGCCAGCTCGCGCAGCACCTGGTCGAGTTCGCGGACCTTGCCCGGGTTACGGGAAGCGACGAGGACTTTTACCATCCCAGCGCCGCCTTCTGGGCTGCGAAGAGCTCTTCGCAACCCTTGGCTGCCACGTCGAGCATCTCGCCGAGCTGCTCGCGGCCGAACAGGCCGTGCTCGCCGGTGCCCTGGATCTCGACGAAGTTGCCACCCTCCTGCATCACCACGTTGAGGTCCACCTCCGCGCGGGAGTCCTCCTCGTACGGCAGGTCAAGGCAGACGTGGCCGTCGATGATGCCAGCAGAGATCGCCGCTACCGGCTTCAGCAGCGGCTCACCCGGCACCACGCCGCGCTCCTTGAGCACAGCGATCGCGTCCGCAAGTGCCACGTACGCGCCAGTGATCGACGCGGTACGGGTACCACCGTCGGCCTGGAGCACGTCGCAGTCGAGCTGGATGGTGTTCTCACCGAGTTCAGAAAGATCCACCGCAGCGCGCAGGGAACGACCCACCAGGCGCGAAATCTCGTGCGTGCGGCCCTTTACCTTGCCACGCATCGATTCACGCGGCATACGCTCGTGCGTCGCGGAAGGAAGCATGGAGTACTCGGCGGTCAGCCAGCCTTCGCCGGAATCCTTCTTAAAACGGGGAACGCCCTCCTCCACCGAAGCGGTGCACATCACGCGGGTGTTACCGAACTCCACCAGCACGCTGCCAGCAGGGTTCGAAGTAAAACCGCGGGTGATACGGACAGGGCGAAGCTCGTCGACGGCGCGACCGTCAAAACGCGAAAAATCAGTCATAGCCCCAAGCGTAACGCAGGCGGGCGTCGCGTCCCTGCAAGCCAACTAGACCCAAGGCGATTTATTAATCACGTTCGGAGGGCACCCCATTGCGGTGAGGATGGGCAACGAGTGTGAGTGCGTCGAAAGATCGTGTCCCGAGAAATTGGCCATCAGGAATTCGTGAGCAACTTTGGTGAGCCCGAAATGTGGCTCTCCTTCGATCACACCGTGCAGGTACTGCAACATGGACAATTTGAAGAATGTCCGGTCTCGCAACGATTCCGGATACGCCCGAATCCAGCTGAGTGTGGAACTTGGTTTTCTTGGCACAAGCGGTGCATCGTCGACACGGTTATACAGCCTCGAGTAATGTGCACACGTATTTCGCAAATAAGCCAGCGATCGCTGCCATGACCCGAGCTCCTTGAACGTGAGCCCGGTATCAGCAGCGATCTGCTCGCGCATCCACTTTGGAAGCAGATCGTACAGATTGTGCAGCGTTCCCCATTCGAAGGTCTGCACTGCAGCCCAAATTGGAAGATCTTCGATGCGATCCCGGTAGTGGTGTACGAAATCCTCTTTGGAGTAACCAATAGATGCGTCAAAGCGGTCCAACCACTTTGCATACCGCTCTACCTGGTTCGGTTCCTTAATGGGAGGCTGCATCTGCAGGTCAAGCATTGACGGGTCGTCAAGATGAAGATGAAGCAGCGGGTGCACGCTACCAATCGCGGGTGCAATGGCGTTACGGAGCCAAATCTCCACGGGCTCCAACGCACTCAAGGCTGCCTTACGCAATCGGGTATCGAACCTCATGAGTCGAATGATGTCGTCGAAATTCGTTCCCTCACGGAATTCATTCTTGCGTGTGAGTTCGTATCCGTGAAGTTTTTGTTGATTCGGGAATGGCTCTCTAAACGGGTACCAGTATCCGCTCAAACGGTAATATCCGATGTTTCGCAGCGACTCTTCCGCAGACGCAAGATCTGCAATTCGCATCCCCCGTTCGCCCAATAGCGTGAGCAAGTCTTCATAGTTCTGAAACGGTTTCGTGGATACCACGATCCCCTACCCCCAAGATTTTGAAAACCGGCCCTGGACTGACTACTCAAGATGTAGCCTAGCGGAACCGGTCGTTGTGGTGGCTAATTTAGCGCACGCGACCCCCTAGGTCACCTTCCACCCCTTAAAAGGGGTAACGCAGTAAGGCCCGACCCTTACACCTCGTAGACGGCGCCGGCCTGCCCCAGCAGAATCTCGCCATCAAACTCAGTACGGGCTGCCTCAAGCACACTGTGCGGGTCAGTCCACGGTTGAATGTGCACCAGCACCAGCGTCTTCACCCCGGCTTCGCGGGCGAGGCGTCCCGCCTCCTTGCCAGACATGTGCATGCCTTCGGCTTTGCCTTCCGACGACGCACCCCAGGCTGCTTCGCAGAGGAACAGGTCGGCGCCACGGGCGGCGTCGATAAGCGACGGCGTGTAGCTCGAGTCGCCCGAGAACGTCAGCACCTTGCCGTGCGCGTCCTCCACGCGCAGCGCATGCGACTCCTGGGCCGGGTGGACCACTTCAAACGGCGTGACCGTCAGACCGCTCAACGTCTCCGGCTCGCGGGTACGCCAGGTGGTGAACTCGAATGTGTCGGTGCAATCGTCGACATCATCCGGACCATCGGCGCTCATGCGGCCAAAGTGCTCAACCGCATACGAAGGCCCGATGAGGCGGTGGCGCTGCTGCGCAGGTGCCTCCGGATGGTATCGGCGCCACACCAACAGCGACGGGAAATCCGAGCAATGATCAGCGTGCAGGTGGCTGAAGATCACGTGGGCCGCAGCAGGATCGAACCGTTCCTGCATCGCGGCGAGCGCCCCCGGACCAAAGTCCATCACCACATCGGTTTCACCCGGCACCGAAATGACGTAGGAGGAGGCGGGGTTCCCCGGCGCGGCAAGGCTTCCGGAGCACCCAAGGATGGTCAACTTCATGGAAACACTGTGCCATGAATGCGCCCTAATTTCACACTGGATCGCCGAAGCGCACGGCGAGTTTTACAGTCTGTTGCCCACCGCATGCACCTGAGGGCCGAGGAATCGGCGGGCGAGCTCATCGAATGTGCCAGGATCTCCGGTGGATTCGAAGATGCGGATTGGGGCGGTGGTGTCGTCGCTAAGCAAATCGCTCTCCGTGAGCACGCGCAACACATCCTTCGAGGTTTCCTCCGCAGAGGACACGAGCGTGACATCATCGCCCACGGCCAGCTGGATCACGCCGGAAAGCAGCGGATAGTGCGTACAGCCGAGCACAAGCGTGTCCACGCCTGCTTCGCGCAGCGGCTCCACATAGCCGCGGGCGACCTCGAGCACATGCTTGCCGGAGGTCACGCCCTGCTCCACGAGGGGGACGAAATCAGGGCAGGCAACAGCGGTGACATCCACATTCGGGTTGACCGCGAAGAAGTCCTGATACGCACCAGAGGTGACGGTGCCTTCGGTGCCAATGACGCCGATCTTGTTGTTTCGGGTGGTCGCCATCGCACGGCGTACTGCAGGCTGGATCACTTCGAGGACAGGGATGCTGTAGCGCTCGCGGGCATCATGAAGAAACGCGGCGGTGGCGGTGTTACACGCAATGACAAGCATCTTGCAGCCACGTTCCACCAGATCGTCGGCAATGCGCTGCGAATGAGCGCGCACATCCGCGATCGGCTGCGGACCGTACGGGCTGTTGGCGGTATCGCCGATATAAATCAAGGATTCGCCCGGCAACTGATCCATCACCGCACGCGCCACGGTCAGCCCGCCGACACCGGAGTCGAACAACCCAATCGGCGCGTTGTTACTTACCTGGTTGCTTACCTGGTTACTCACCTGCGCGCCTGCTTTTCCGCAGCCTTCGCCTGCTTCTTCGCATGCTTTTTCGCGGCGAGCTCCGGCGGATCGTCAGACGTGATGATCATGCCGGCGACAATGCCACCGATCGCGCCGAAGAGGTGCGCCTGCCAACTGACACCCTCAGTGCCCGGCAGCACACCCCAAATCAAACCGGAGTAGAAGAAGCCGAGGATTAAGCCGGTAAGAATCTGACCAATCGAGCGGTTGAAAAAGCCACGCACCAACAGGTACGCCAACCAGCCATACACCAGGCCGGACGCGCCAATGTGGTTCGTGCCAATACCGCCGAACACCCAGGTGCCGAGTCCGCCGATGAGCAGAACGAACGTTGTCACCTCACAAAACACGCGCTTGCCGGAGTAACCGATGAGGTAGGCAAACAGCGCACCTGGCAGCGAGTTGGAAATGATGTGTTCCAGATTCGCGTGCAGCAGCGGCGAGGTGAAAATCATCGGCAGACCGTTGATGTCCAGCGGGTGTATGCCAAAGCCCTGCAGCCACGGGAAGAAGAGCTGCAGAATAAACACAGCCCAAATCAGGGCCAGGAAGCCACCTGCAAAGCGCAGCCCGGATTTGCGCTGCTGCCTGCGTTTGAGCGACCTGCTCGCCGGGTAACCCTGTCCCTGCAACCCCATGCCCGGCTGGCCGTACGGCTGACGCTGGTTGGCATAGGGGTTGTGTGGCACACCCGGCGCGGGCATGTCACCGAACGCGGGCGGTTGGCTCTCCGGGTGGGAGAACGGTCGCTGGAACGGCTTGCCATAGCCGGGTTGGCCGGTTTGTCCGTAGCCCCAGCCTTCAGGGGTGTGGTGGTTGTTATTGTTCATCGTGGTGCAGCTTAGCTGCCTGCGCTAGGCACGTGCGATGTCGCGCCAGGCGGTGATACCAAAGTCACCGGTTGCGTTTACTACAGCGTCCACGATTGCAGCCTGCACTGCTTGGGCGCCGGCTTCTCCGATGCGTCCGAAAGCTTCGACATCGCTGACCGGCTGCGCACCAGGTTGAGCGGTGGACACCGCGAACAACGTGTCGCCGTCGAGTGGCGAGTGCGCGGGGCGAATGGCTCGTGCGATGCCGTCGTGTCCGGTCATTGCCACGCGCTTGAGTTGTGGCTTTGTGAGCGGCGCATTCGTGGCAATCACACCGATCGTGGTGTTCAGTTTCGGTGTGGGGCGCTCAAGCGCGTTAAACCGCTCCAGGTCCACCGCGGGTTTCGCACCATCGCCGTAGAGGAGCCCGGTGTGCTTATCGACGACCATCCCAACCGGATTGGCAACCACATACGCCTCAACCGTGTAGCCGTCCGTGCTCATCGTGCTCACCGTGGCCTGGCCAAACCCACCCCGCAGCACGCCAGCGGTTGCGCCACAGCCAGCACCGACACTGCCGGTCGCTCCTGCACCACCGTCGAAGGCGGCGGTGATCGCGGCTGCACCATCGGCCGCAGTGGGGCGGTGTGCCGGGTCGCCGACGACAAGGTCGAAGATCACCGCCGCAGGCACGATCGGCACCCGGGGGCCCGGCATGTCTTCGCCGAACACCGGAAAGCCCCAACCGCGGCGTTCCAGCTCGGCCATCGCTCCATCGGCGGCCGCAAGTCCAAACGCGGAGCCGCCACAGAGCATGATCGCGTGGACCCGCTCAACGGTGTTGTGGGGTTCGAGCAGGTCAGTCTCACGTGTACCAGGGCCACCGCCGCGCACATCCACTGCCGCGACCATGCCTGCCTCGTGCGGTGCAAGGATCGCGGTCACGCCAGTGTCCGCGAGTGAGATGTGGCCGATGCGGGCCAAGGGGTCGTCGATACGCATGCGCTCGAGCTAGCCCATCAATGCGTCGAGCAAAGAATCCTGACAGTACGCGAGCCACTCCACGAGCATCGCGCGCTCCTGCTGAGCGCCCTCGCCACCCGAAGTGTCAGCGGAAATGTAGAGGCGCATGTCGTTGACCGCAGCGATGAACTTGTGCGCGTCTTCTTCCTCGATGGTGACCTCAACGCCACCAGTGGGGCCGAGCGCCTCGTTGACCACCTGCAGATTGATCAACTTCGCACGAATGATGTCGTTTTCATGCAAGCTGCGCAACAAACCGTTGTCGCCCTCGAACTCCTCGTCGCCCTCACGCTCAAAGTCGGGCAACAAACGAGCCAACTTCGGATCCTGTGGCGCCTCCGTGTGCCCGGTGGAAACCCCCATCATCTCCGCGAACTCATCCTTCGGAGCCGACTGCGCACGTGCAATCAACGCCTCCGACACCGTCGCCGTGAGATCTCCAATGACCTCACGCTCCATCGGATCAAACGTGGTCGTGTACTTCGGGGTTGAACGCATCAACCCCTTCTTCTTACGCCAAGGCTGCATTCGTCTCCCCTACCCTGCCTGCTGCATCGTCGCCCACAGACCGGCGGTATGCAGTTTCTTCACGTCGGTTTCTACCTTGTCCTTCTCGCCAGAAGAGACCACAGCCTTGCCCTCAGTGTGGACCTGCATCATCAGCTCCTGGGCGCGCTTGCGGTCGTAGCCCAGCACCGTCTGGAACACATAGGTGACATAACTCATCAGGTTCACCGGGTCGTCCCACACAATGCACAACCATGGCAGGTTCTCGCTCGTGGCCACCTCGACATCGACGGCCTCGTCGAGCTCCGGGGTCGCCATCGGCGAACTCATATGCGCCGGTTCGGCAGCGTTGCGAGCTGAAGCAAACATGTGAACCACCTTACCCCGTCGGACGGGAGGGGACGGGAGGGGACGGGAGGGTACGCTTGCACACCATGAACCAACCGCTGCCCTCTACCGCGTTTTTAACCGACATGTACGAGCTCACCATGCTCGACGCCGCCATCCAAGATGGCACAGCCGAACGCGAGTGTGTTTTCGAAGTCTTTGGCCGCCGCATGCCCAACGAGCGCCGCTACGGCGTCGTCGCAGGTACCGCGCGTGCCCTCGACGCAATTACCCGCTTCCGCTTCACCGAAGAGCAGATCGCAACCGCCGATTTCCTTTCCGATGCAGCACGCGAATATCTCCGCAACTTCCGCTTCTCCGGCCAGGTGGACGGCTACCGGGAGGGCGATCTGTACTTCCCGTACTCCCCAATCATGACGGTGCGCGGCACGTTCGCCGAGTGCGTCATCTTGGAAACTGTCATCCTGTCCATCCTGAATGCCGACTCCGCGATTGCCTCCGCCGCGTCGCGTATGGTCTCCGCGGCAGACGGCCGGCCGATTATCGAGATGGGTTCGCGCCGTACCCACGAAGAGGCTGCCGTTTCGGCTGCACGTGCGACCTACATCGCGGGTTTTGACGCAACTTCCAACATGGAGGCGTCGCTACGCCACGGCATCCCGGCGTCCGGTACTGCCGCCCACTCGTGGACGCTGCTGCATGTCGACGAGAACGGCCAGCCCGATGAAAAGGCCGCCTTTGCCGGCCAGATTAAGTCCCTAGGTAAGGACACCACGCTGCTGGTGGATACCTTTGACATCACCAAGGGCGTGGACAACGCGCTCGAGGTTGCTGGCACCGAACTCGGCGCGGTGCGTATCGATTCTGGTGATCTCGGCATCGTCTCACGCCGCGTGCGCAAGCAACTCGACGAGGCAGGTGCGTTCAACACCAAGATCATCGTCTCCTCCGACTTGGATGAGTTCGCCATCGCAGGTCTGCGCGGCGACCCAGTCGATGGCTTCGGCGTCGGCACCTCTGTGGTGACAGGCTCCGGCGCGCCTACGGCTGGCCTGGTCTACAAGCTCGTCGAGGTCGAAGGCCACCCCGTGGCCAAGCGTTCTTCCGGCAAGGTTACCTACGGCGGCGGCAAGTCTGCGCTTCGCGCGTACCGCTCCTCCGGCGTTGCGGTGGGCGAGATTATCCACCCGATGGGCGCCGAAATCCCCCGCAAGCCGAACCTGGACTACCGCGAGCTGACCGTGCCGATGATCCGCGACGGTGAGGTCCTGGACAACCAGCCAAGCATCGAGGACAGCCGAAAGCTGCACGCCGAAGCACGCACCACCCTGCCCTGGGAGGGCCTCGCTCTGTCGCGCGGCGAGGTTGCCATCCCGACCCGTTTTATCGGGTTTCCGGAGCCCACCGAGTAGGCCGTGGCAGACGAACCGCTTTCGCACAGCACAGGTGAGTTGCTTTCGGCTGCCGTCGAGTCGCTCGGCGGCTCGCGCCGGCCTGGCCAGGTCAAGATGGCCGACGCGGTCACTCGTGCGTTGGATTCCGAACGTCACCTTGCCGTTCAGGCAGGCACTGGTACGGGTAAGTCCCTGGCGTACCTGGTTCCTGCGCTCCGTTATGCACAGATGCACGACACAACCGTTGTGGTCTCCACTGCGACGATCGCGCTGCAGCGCCAACTGGTCGACCGTGACCTGCCGCGCCTTGCCGACGCGCTTGAGCCTCTCCTGCCCCAGCGACCAACCTTTGCCATCCAAAAGGGCCGTAACAACTACGTCTGTTTGCACAAGGTGCTTGCGGAGGACCCCAGCGACACCCTCATCGAGGAAGAGGATCTGACCTGGCTGGGCAAACACGTCAAGCGCGTCGCCGATTGGGCGCAAGACACCCCGACCGGTGACCGCGACGATCTGGTTCCTGGTGTGCCAGATCAGGCGTGGCGCCAAGTTTCGGTGACCTCCCGTGAGTGCTTGGGGGCGACGCGTTGTCCGCACGGCCAGGACTGCTTCGCGGAGATCGCCCGGGAGCGCACCAAGGACGTGGACATCGTGGTCACCAACCACGCACTACTGGCTATCGATGCCCTCGCCGATGTGGACGTGCTCCCCCAGCACGATGCTGTGATTATCGACGAGGCCCACGAACTCGACGGACGCATCACCTCGGTCGCTACCGCGGAGATTTCCGCACGCGCACTCGCCATGGCAGCTCGCCGTGCCGACAAGCTTGGCGCGAAACGCGAAACACTCGAGGACGTTATCGACGACTTCACTGCCGCCATCGACCTCGAAGCCCCCGGCCGGTGGGAAACCATTTCCGACCCGGCACGTGGTGGTTTTGTCGCTCTGCGCGACGCGTTGTGGAAGACCCGCCAGTCCATCGGCGAACCGCCCGAGGGTGAGGCCCAGAACGATCCGGAGAAGTTTGCGGAGCGTGGCAACCTGACCAACCACTTGGAGGATCTCCACGACGCGATCGTGCGCATCCTCGGTGTGTTCGACGAGCCGGATCCGGCCAAGCACACCGACGTTGTGTGGCTCACCCGCTCCGACCGCCACGGCGATTCCGTCTCCGTCGCGCCCCTGTCGGTCGCGGGGCTGCTCCACGAACGGCTTTTCGGGGAGCGCACCGTGGTGCTTACCTCTGCCACGTTGACGGTCGGCGGCAACTTCAACGCCATGGCCAGCGCCTGGGGTTTGCCGAAGGGCACCTGGGACTCGCTCGACGCTGGCACCCCGTTCGACCCCGCCAAGTCGGGCATCCTCTACACCGCGAAGCACCTGCCCACCCCGGGCCGCGATGGGCTTGCGAAGGAAACGCTCGATGAGATCGCGGACCTTATCACCGCCGCCGGTGGCCGCACCCTGGCACTGTTTTCTTCTCGACGAGCCGCCGAACAGGCCGCCGAAGCCATGCGGGCCCGCCTCCCCTTCGACATCTTGTTGCAGGGCGAGGACTCCACCGGTGTACTGGTTGATAGTTTTGCCAAGTCAGAGAACTCATGTCTGTTCGGCACACTGACGTTGTGGCAGGGCGTCGACGTTCCAGGGAGCTCGTGCTCGCTGGTCATCATCGATCGCATCCCCTTCCCCCGCCCCGACGATCCCCTGTTGCAGGCCCGAGCGAACGCCGCCGATGCCGCCGGCCGGTCGGGCTTCATGGAGGTCTCCGCCACCCACGCGGCGCTGCTCATGGCGCAAGGTGCCGGCCGCTTGCTGCGCTCCGTCAATGACCGCGGGGTCGTGGCAGTGCTGGACAATCGCTTAGTGACGAAGCGCTACGGCTCGTTTATCCGCCGCAGCCTCCCCGCCTTCTGGGATACCACCGACCCCGAGGTCGTTCGCGGCGCGTTGAAGAGGTTGGTGGCTAAGGGATAGCCACCACGGTGGTGGAACCGGGCGCGACCTCCGTGTAGCCCGCGTCTCGCACCGCGACCGCACCTGGCCGATCGCAGTACTCACGGAACTGATCAGCAGACACTTCACGCACGTTTAGCGGGAACCCCTGCTCGGCCCAGTCCAGCACCCACTCGAGGTCCTGCGCCGCAGCAAGCAACATTGAGGCGTGTCCTACCTGTGCGGCCGCCTTGCCCGCGGACATCGCAAGCGAACTGTCCACTGCGATCAACGGAGCACCCTCGACGAGCGGCAGGTCTTCGCCCTCCTCGAGTTCTGTGCCCTTGATCTGCAACTTGGCTATCGCATGTGGCACATCCCCTACAGCAGACGGAACAAACGCGCGTACCGATCCCACTGTCACCCCAGGTAACGCCTGCACGTCATCCCAAGCCTTGTTCCGTGCCCTCCGGGCAACCTTACGGATGCGGTGTGAATACCACTGCTCTACCCCGTCGCGCCAGAAACCATCGATGCCCGCACGAGAGTCGAGGCATACGGCGACGACGGCGCGGGCGGCGCAAACAAGCACCGCGTTGCGGCTGGGCGGATCCTGCTTGGGCAGATTGATGGCGAGTTGCATCGCCTGCACTGTCGATGGGTCGTTTGGATCCTCGCTGCGTTGGCGGTAGTCATCTGCGACGCGTTCCCGCAGCAGCTCGTATGCGCTTGTGATTTCGGTTGTCTCGGCATTCATCCTGGTTCAGGGTAGTGGGCACAACAAAGCCCCCGCCGAAGCGGGGGCTGAGTTCAGGAGGCCAGTAGTCCGTTGCTACTTGGCTGGGGTGTTATGCCTCGCGGTGGCCAGTGTGGGCCTCACGACGCAGGGTCTCCACCATGTGCGGGTAGTGCAGCTCGAACGCAGGACGCTCGGAGCGGATACGCGGCAGGGAGGTGAAGTTATGGCGCGGCGGCGGGCAGGAGGTTGCCCACTCGAGGGAGTTGCCGTAGCCCCACGGATCGTCGACGGTGACGATCTCGCCGTAGCGCCAGGACTTGAACACGTTCCAGATGAACGGCAGGAAGCCGATACCCAGGATGAAGGAGCCAACAGTGGACACCTGGTTCAGGAGGGTGAAGCCATCGGTGTCGAGGTAGTCAGCGTAACGACGCGGCATACCCATGTTGCCCAGCCAGTGCTGAACCATGAAGGTCAGGTTGAAGCCGATAACAACGAGCCAGAAGTGAATCTTGCCCAGCTTCTCGTCCAGCATGCGGCCGGTCATCTTCGGGAACCAGAAGTACACGCCAGCGGTGGAAGCGAACACCACGGTACCAAACAGGGTGTAGTGGAAGTGCGCAACCACGAAGTAGGAGTCGTGCAGCTGGAAGTCCAACGGCGGAGCAGCCAGCATAATGCCGGTCAGACCACCGAAGAGGAAGGTGAACAGGAAGCCCGTTGCCCACAGCATCGGGGTCTCGAACGTCAGGTGACCGTTCCACATGGTGCCGAGCCAGTTGAAGAACTTCACACCGGTCGGAACCGAAATCAGGAAGGTCATGAACGAGAAGAACGGAAGCAGGACAGCGCCGGTGGCGAACATGTGGTGTGCCCACACAGCCATGGACAGACCTGCAATAGCCAGGGTTGCGAAGACCAGGCCGATGTAGCCGAAGATCGGCTTACGGGAGAACACCGGGACGATCTCGGACACCAGGCCGAAGAACGGCAGTGCGAGGACGTACACCTCAGGGTGGCCGAAGAACCAGAACAGGTGCTGCCACAGGATCGTGCCGCCGTTAGCGGTGTCGTAGATGTGGCCGCCGATGAGACGGTCGAAGAGCACACCCATTGCAGCTGCGGTCAGCAGCGGGAAGATCATCAGCGCGATGATCGAGGTAACAAACACCGTCCAGGTGAACACCGGCATACGGAACATGGTCATACCCGGCGCACGCATGGTCAGCACAGTGGTGAGCATGTTCACGGCGGAAGCAATGGTGCCCACACCGGTAGCGCCTACACCGACAATCCAGAGGTTGGCGGAAACGGACGGCGTGTGCGTTGCGTCAGCCAGCGGCATGTACATCGTCCAGCCGAAGTCAGCAGCGCCACCCGGGGTAACGAAGCCGGCCAGCATGGCGATAACACCAACGGTGGTGACCCAGAAGCCGAATGCGTTCAGACGCGGGAAGGCCACATCAGGGGCGCCGATCTGCAGCGGCAGAACGTAGTTAGCAAAACCCCAAACGATTGGGGTACCGAATGCCAGAAGCATCACGGTGCCGTGCATGGTGAACAGCTGGTTGAACTGCTCGTTGGACAGGAACTGCAGGCCTGGGCTGAAGAGCTCCAGACGAATCAGCAGGGCCATCAGGCCAGCCACGAAGAACCACACGAACGACATGATGATGTACATGATGCCGAGGTCTTTGTGGTCGGTCGTGATGAGTTGCTTATAAAATTGCGAACCCTTGCGGGCATGGCCCGTCGGCTCGGGGCGTGTCGGCGGGACGTGATTGTCCAGCCTAGGTGCCACAGCGGTCATTGAATCCTCCTGATTTCGACAACTGCACTTGACCCGAATTGCCTCGAATCACGCACAGCTGCCACGAGTGATACCGGATCAGCATAACGTTCTGCACACTGTTTTTCCAGCCTCTCCGAATACTGTTCCCCCTTGCGGGGTGAACCCATGCAGTCAACCCTGCTGCGTTGTCTGCAAATGGGAGACGCCTCGCCGGTTGGCGAGGCGTCGTCGACAAGCAAAGTGCGCCTAGAAGTCCCAGTCGTCGTCCTGGGTATCCTCCGCACGACCAATAACGTAGGAGGAACCCGAACCAGAGAAGAAGTCGTGGTTCTCATCGGCATTCGGCGACAGCGACGCCAGAATTGCCGGCGAAACCTTCGTCTCATCCGCCGGGAACAAACCCTCATAACCAAGGTTGTTCAGCGCCTTATTCGCGTTGTAGCGAAGGAAGCGCTTCACGTCCTCCGTCCAGCCGAGCGGGTCGTAAATATCCTCGGTGTACTGATTCTCATTCTCGTACAGGTCGTACAGCAGATCGAAGGCGTAATCCTTAAGCTCTTCCTTCCGCTCTTCGGACTCGTTGCGCACACCGAGCTGATACTTGTAGCCGATGTAGTAGCCGTGCACGGCCTCGTCGCGAATGATCAGACGGATAATGTCGGCCGTGTTGGTCAGCTTCGAGTGCACCGACCAGTTCAGCGGCAGGTAGAAGCCCGAGTAGAACAGGAACGATTCCAGCATCACGGAAGCAACCTTGCGCTTCAGCGGATCATCGCCCTCGTAGTAGGACAGGATGATCTTCGCCTTGCGCTGCAGGTACTCGTTTTCCTCAGACCAACGGAATGCCTCATTAATAGAAGGGGTATCCGCAAGCGTCATAAAAATGTTGGAGTAGGACTTCGCGTGCACCGACTCCATGAAGGCAATGTTGGTCAACACTGCCTCTTCGTGCATCGACGTAGCATCCGGAAGCAACGACACCGCACCAACCGTGCCCTGGATTGTGTCCAGGAGCGTCAGGCCGGTGAACACACGCATGGTCGCGGCCTTTTCATCCTCAGTCAGCGTGTTCCAGCTCGGAATGTCATTGGACACCGGAATCTTCTCCGGCAGCCAGAAATTACCCGTCAAGCGATCCCAAACCTCGAGATCCTTGTCGTCGGGCACATTGTTCCAGTTAATCGCCTTCACCGGTTTGGTGTGAGACTCAAGGTAACTCGCGTATTCGTCAGTCATGGCGACCATCCTACCCGAGACCCCCATAAGAGAAATCGGGCTTGAAATTGCATTGAATGAGCGTCTCAATGGCCTAAGATACTGACGAATTACACACAATTAGCTGCCTGAAGGAGGGCACTGTGACTTCGAGCGACAAGCGCTCACCCACGCAACCCCTACTCTCGTCCATCCTGGATGTGTTAGGGGAAGAGATCGTCTCGGGTGTCCAGCCGGAAGGCAACACGTTCACCCTTCATGATCTGTCCGAGCGTTTCGGTATCTCTCGCACGGTCGCGCGCGAGGCGATGCGTGCGCTTGAGCAGTTGGGGTTGGTGTCGTCGTCACGCCGCGTGGGCTTGAAGGTGCTCCCCCAGTCCGAGTGGAATGTGTTCGACCACCAAATCATTTCTTGGCGTTTGCGTAGCGACGAACAACGGCACGCCCAAATCACTTCCCTGCGCGAACTTCGCGACGCAATCGAGCCGTCCGCCGCGCGCCTCGCCGCGACGAATGCCACCCCTGCGGAAGCACGCGAGCTGTGCGCCCTCGCCGAGCGCATCGTGGAGCTCGCCGGTCAGGTCGCCGGTAACTCTGAGGAGTTCCAAGAGGCCGACGCCCGCTTCCACTCGTTGCTGCTTACCGCGTCACGCAACGAAATGTTTGTCCAGTTGACCCAGCCGATCATGGATGTGATGAAGGGGCGCTCCGAGTACGGCATCATGCCGGACGATCCGGAGATGAACACCATGAAGATTCACATCGAGCTCGCTGACGCGATCGCCAACAACGATCCGGATCGTGCAGAAGATGCTTCTCGACGACTCCTGCGCGGTGTCAACGAGTTCATGGAAATTTAACCCCCGG
>NZ_KV787958.1:37502-53964 GCF_001807155.1 Corynebacterium sp. HMSC05C01
GGTTCCCGCCTCCTACAGGCGGGAACCCCAACCCCCGAGCCCCTCCCTACGTGCTTAGAGCATGCAGGAGACGCAACCGTCGACCTCGGTGCCTTCCAACGCCATCTGACGCAGGCGGATGTAGTACAGGGTCTTAATGCCCTTGCGCCATGCGTAGATCTGTGCGCGGTTGATGTCGCGAGTGGTCACCGTGTCCTTGAAGAACAGGGTGAGCGACAGGCCCTGATCCACATACTTCGTGGCAACTGCATACGTATCGATGATCTTTTCGTAGCCGATCTCGTACGCGTCCTTGAAGTATTCGATGTTCTCGTTGTTCATGTGCGGCGCCGGGTAGTAGACGCGGCCGATCTTGCCTTCCTTACGGATCTCGATCTTGGATGCGATCGGGTGGATCGACGAGGTCGAGTTGTTGATGTAGGAAATCGAACCGGTCGGCGGCACAGCCTGCAGGTAACGGTTGTAGATGCCGTCACGCGCCACGTCGGCCTTGAGCTGCGCCCACTGCTCCGCCGTCGGCACAGCAATGTTGGACTTTTCAAACAGTGCCCTGACCTTGTCAGTCTTCGGTGCGAAATCAGCCGGATCGTAGCGGTCGAAGAACTCACCGGTTGCGTACTCGGACTTGTCAAAGTCCTTGAATGCGCTGCCCTTCTCCACTGCAATCTTGTGGGATGCGCGGATGCACTCGTACATCACCGCGGCAAAGTAGGCGTTGGTGAAGTCCAGGCCTTCCTCGGAGCCGTACTCAATGTGCTCGCGGCCGAGGTATCCGTGCAGGTTCATCTGCCCCAGACCAATGGCGTGGGAGGACTCGTTGCCGTCGCGCACCGGCGGCACCGACTCGATGGAGGTCTTGTCCGCCACGGCTGTCAGCGCACGGATTGCCGTTTCGACCGTGCGGCCGAAGTCCTCGGAATCCATCGCCATTGCGATATTCAGCGAGCCCAGGTTGCAGGAGATGTCGTGGCCGACTTCCGCGTAAGTCAGGTCCTCGTTCAGCACCGACGGAGAGTTAACCTGCAGGATCTCCGAGCACAGGTTGGACATGTTGATGCGGCCGGTCTTCACCGGGTTCGCACGGTTCGCGGTGTCTTCGTACATGATGTACGGGTAGCCGGACTCGAACTGGATCTCTGCCAGGGTCTGGAAAAAGTTACGGGCGTTGATCTTGGACTTGCGGATGCGTGGGTCCTCGACCATCTCTTCGTACTTCTCCGTCACAGAAATGTCTGCGAACGGCACGCCGTAGACACGTTCGACGTCGTACGGGGAGAACAGGTACATATCGTCGTTACGCTTAGCCAGCTCGAAGGTGATGTCCGGAATGACAACGCCCAACGACAGCGTCTTAATGCGGATCTTCTCGTCGGCGTTCTCACGCTTGGTGTCCAAGAACCGCATGATGTCCGGGTGGTGCGCGTTCAGATACACAGCACCTGCACCCTGGCGGGCACCGAGCTGGTTGGCGTAGGAGAACGCGTCCTCCAGAAGCTTCATCACAGGGATGACGCCGGAAGACTGGTTCTCAATGTGTTTAATCGGCGCACCGGACTCGCGAATGTTCGACAGCAGCAGCGCCACACCGCCGCCACGCTTGGACAGCTGCAGCGAGGAGTTGATGGCGCGGCCGATGGACTCCATGTTGTCCTCGATACGCAGCAGGAAGCAGGACACAAGTTCGCCGCGCTGTGCCTTACCTGCGTTGAGGAAGGTTGGGGTGGCGGGCTGGAAACGGCCGGTCATGATTTCGTCGACAAGCGCGAATGCAAGATCCTGGTTGCCATCGGCAAGGAACAGCGCCGTCATAGCCACGCGATCCTCGAAACGCTCCAGGTAGCGGCGGCCGTCAAAGGTCTTCAGCGTGTAGGAGGTGTAGTACTTGTACGCGCCGAGGAACGACTTGAAGCGGAACTTGTAAGAGTAGGCGCGCTTGAACGTGTCCTTAATAAACTCCCACTCGTACTTCTCAATCGTGTCCGGCTCGTAGTACTTGTTCGTAACCAGGTAATCGATCTTCTCTTCCAGATCGTGGAAGTAGACCGTGTTCTGGTTCACGTGCTGCAGGAAGAACTGGTTCGCAGCCTCACGGTCTTTATCAAACTGAATCTGACCGTTCTCGTCATAAAGATTCAGCAGCGCGTTCAACGCGTGGTAATCCAGCTGGTCCTTTTCATGAGCCGGCTCCGGGACATTCTTACCGAGGGGCAGAGTAGACACTTCGAGGCCTTTCAGTTCGTAGTTCTTTTGTATTTACCGGCGTATTTTTCGCGCAGTTTTGCCAATCGCTCCGACTCATCCGGAGCCTGCTGCACGTGCGCTTGCGTATCGACGACCTCCGGTCCCCCACGCAAACCCAATCGTTCAGCGTTTTCAATCAGTTGGTTGCGCACATGCGCGACATCTTCGGCCGAGCCCATGAGCTCAAACCTGTATAAGTACGGGACCTTACACTTGTCAGCGATCACCGGCCCAGCAAGGCAGTAATCCGCACCAAAGTTAGAGTTTCCGGCGGCAATCACACCCCGCATCAAGGTGCGATTGCCCTCATTGTTCATGAAGCGGATCACTTGCGCCGGCACCGGCCTGGAATTACCACCACTCACGCTCACCCCACCTCCGTAAGTGGGACAGATGAGGATGTATGGCTCGTCGACGACGAGTTCCGGATCGGTTCTGCGCAGGGGGATCCGCTTCGCAGGAAGGCCGAGCTTCTCCACAAACCGCTTCGTGTTCTCAGTGGCGGAGGAGAAGTAGACGACCAGCATGGCCACTACCTTTCTTGTGCAGATTTCAGAAGGCTACTGCCAGTTGTGCGCCTCATGGCGTCGGTATGCGCGCGACGCTTAAGCCGCTGCGAGCAGACCCTTGATGCGCTCCGGGCGGAAGCCGGACCAGTGCTCACCGTTAGCCTCAACCACCGGAGCCTGAACATAGCCGAGGGCCATCACGTAATCGCGGGCCTCTTCGTCCACAGAAATGTCGACGGTGGTGTACTCAAGGCCGGCCTTCTTCAGCGCCTTCTCGGTTGCCTTGCACTGCATGCACGCCGGCTTGCTGTAAACGGTGATCGACATCGCTTGTGGTCCCTTCTCTGCGGGTTCTTTGGGGAGATTTTCTTCTGTCCCCGTCTCCGCGGGGCAACACCAAGAGACACTATACCTTGGGGCTGAGAAGGGCAACTGCTACTACATGTAGTAGTTACATGGGTGATATTCCCAGGATAGGTGCCCAGAATTACCTACATGTAGTCCGCACGCTCATCCGCAACACACAGTTTTGTTGTTTCACGGGTGTAATTTCCTCGAAATAGATTCATCCCGCCCTAGAACTGCCTGTTTTTGGGAACGCAAAAACCCCGCCACCACACGGTGACGGGGCGCCTGCTCGCGACAATTAACCCTGACGGGCCTTGAAGCGCGGATCCTTCTTGTTGATCACGTAAACCTTGCCGTTGCGGCGCACAACCTGGGCGCCCGGCTTGTTCTTCAGCGACCGAAGCGACTTGCGGACCTTCATCGGGCGCTCCTTTCTGCTCGGATTACCTGCAATTAGCGACGCACGGCGAACTGCCGGGTCGCAACACGGGGATAAATGTTACACATCACCCGCGCTGAATCAAAACCCTCACGTATCCCCCTCCCATATACGATGAGCGCTATGCAATCCGAGATCATCGCCGCACTCGGCGTGTCCCCCGTTATCGACCCTGCCGCAGAGATCGACCGCCGCGTGCAATTCTTGGCCGATTACCTCGACCGCACCGGCGCAAAAGGCTACGTGCTTGGCATTTCCGGCGGGCAGGACTCCACCCTCGCCGGCAAGTTGGCCCAGCTCGCGGTAGTGAAGCGACGCGAGGCTGGCTCGGCTGCCGAGTTTGTCGCTGTCCGTCTCCCCCACGGCGTGCAGGCCGACGAGGACGACGCGCAACTGGCGCTGCGGTTCATTGCTCCGGACGAGACGGTAACCGTGGACATTGAGCCGGCCACCACCGCGCTGTCCGGAGCCGTCGCAGGCGCGCTCGGTGTGGAGGGACTCGGCGACTTCAACAAAGGCAACGTCAAGGCACGTATGCGCATGATCGCCCAGTACGCCATCGCTGGTGAGCGTGGCCTGCTGGTCATCGGCTCCGATCACGCAGCGGAGAACGTCACCGGGTTTTTCACCAAGCACGGCGATGGCGCGGCCGACCTCATCCCACTGGCAGGCTTGAACAAGCGCCAGGGTGCGACAATGCTCAAGCACCTCGACGCCGATCCGCGCCTGTGGGAGAAGGTGCCCACCGCCGATCTGGAGGAGGACCGCCCAGCCCTTCCCGACGAGGAAGCGCTTGGCATCACCTACGCGCACATCGACGACTACCTCGAAGGCAAGACCATCCCCGCCGACGCCCAGAAGCGCCTCGAGCACCTGTGGCGCATCGGCCAGCACAAGCGCCACATGCCGCCGGGCCCTGCCGACACTTGGTGGCGCAGCTAGAGCAGATCTCCACCATAGGGGTGAACCACCGTCGCCCCTACCGATAGTGCAGCTGCTGCTTGTTTCCGGTCCGCCGTAATGAATGGGCAGTTCAGCCCTAGTGATTGCATCCTTGCCCAAGTCCCAACATGCAGGGCGTCCAAGGCTTTCGCTTCTCCACTCACTGCAACTGCTGCCTCAATGACGCGATCATCGATACTGAGGAACGAGACTCTAGATTCCAATTCGCTCAAATCTTCGGCGCCGTAGCCCATTCGATGCGCAAAACGAGCTAACTCCACACGCACGATGGCCGAGCTCACCAAAGCCTTTCCCCAGAGCACAGACAAAGCCCACTCGCTATGCGCCTCCCTGCCCGAGGAGGCAATCAGTACAGATGCATCGACATATGCAAGCGGCTCCACCCCAGTCATCACCCTTCGCCCTTTTCGGTACGCGCCAAGTCGAGAGCCTGCAGATCCGCCATCACCCGTTCTAAGCGATCTTCCCCGCGCTCTTCTTCCAACCACTCTTCAAGCGATACTGCAGACGCTGCGGGCCTCCACCCTTCTTCGAAGACTTTTCCCTTCTGCGCAAGCAGCCCAAGCTCCTCGAGTCGATCTAGTCCGGTTTTCTGGCTCACCGGACGAATTTCCGCGATTGGCACTCCCCTGTCGGTCACGGTCAACGTGACCCCCTCCTTCGAAACACGGTCGATCACAGCACGCGTCTTCTGATTTAGTTGGCGCATCGACACCGTGGTGCCGTCGGCTTGTCTCGCTAACAGCGCCTGTAGGCGTTCCTCGATGTTCATGCGACACCTCCCGATGTATTACATGTCTTACATTGCAGGATAGTGTGCTACCCAACAACCCGCAAGGACTCTTCTGCCGCCCGCACCAGCGCCGATCCGTACGACGGACCGTGTGTCCAGGCGTGCACCGCAAGCGGGTGCATCTGGTGGATCGCGATGCGCCGCTGCCAATCCTGTCCGAGCTCGCCTCCGGCGTCGATGTATCCGCCGACGATCGCGTCGAGGTACGGCGCTCCGAACAGCTCCAGCATCGCGAAGTCGGTCAACGGGTGCCCGCCGTGCGCGGCCGGGTCGATAAAACGCGGGCCTTCCGGCGAAAACAGCAGGTTGCCCGTCCACAGGTCGCCATGAATGCGCGCCAAGGGAGCCTCCCCGTCTTCCCGCACCAGTGCGTCGCAGACGCGCCGCACCGTCTCCAGTCCTTCCCGGTTCAGGTTGCCCGCACGCACCGCATTTTCCGCGAACGGCAGGACGCGCTGCTCGGTATAGAACACCGCCCACCGTTTCTCTGGCCGACAGGCCTGCTCGCGGGTGCCAATGAAGTTCGGCCCCTCCCAGCCTTTTGCCGGCGCACCAAACGCATCCGCACCCATCGCGTGGATGGCCGCCAACTCGCGTCCCGCCTGTCTCGCTGCGTCTTTGGTGGGGCGGGCACTGTCGACCCGCTCGATGGTCAGCGTGTTCGCCTCCTCGTCAAGGTCCAACACCTCCACGACGGCAGCCGAGCCCTCACGCAGCCAGCGCAGGTACGCGGCCTCGGCTGCCGCCGCTCCTGGCGCGCTGCCGTGCTTCACAAACGTGTCAGACATCAATGCTCTCCAATGCCAGTAGGAAACGTTTTGCTTCTGTCCCGCCACGGTAGCCCCCAAGCGCGCCATCGCTGCGCAGCACGCGGTGGCACGGGATCAGGATCGGAAGCGGATTCGTCGCACAGGCGCTTCCCACTGCGCGCACTGCTTTGGGGCGGCCCACCGCCCGAGCCAACTCCCCATACGTCGTCGTCTCACCGTACGGGACCTCCATGAGCGCCCGCAGCACCTCAGCCCGGAACTCGGTCACGCCATCCAGGTTCAGTGGCACGTCGAACGCCCTGCGCTCCCCGGCGAAATACTCGGCGATCTGTTGGGTGGCGAGGGCAGCGGTGACGGTGTCGTCGATACGCGACTGCCCTGCATCCCCGGGCAACAGCACCCTCGAAACGGCACCTGCTGAGGTCACCACCCCAAGCTGACCGATTGAAGTATCCATGGGCCCACGATACGAGAAAGGCTGCCCGACCAAACGGTCGGACAGCCTTCGTGGTGGAGCTAACGGGATTCGAACCCGTGACCCCCACACTGCCAGTGTGGTGCGCTACCAACTGCGCCATAGCCCCGCGTGTAAACGGTATGTAGTTGTGGAGTGGAGCTAACGGGATTCGAACCCGTGACCCCCACACTGCCAGTGTGGTGCGCTACCAACTGCGCCATAGCCCCTTGGAACTTTGGTCAATATACCGGGCCAGCCCGCCCCCGGCCAAATCGCCAGCCCCAACAAAAGGCGATATCGGCTTTTAGCCACCGCTTCAGGATGCGACCTGGGCAAATGCAGGCCGCTTGGGGCTAAAAGCCGATATTGGTCTTTGTGTTTAGCGGCTGGCCAGGACCTCCGGCCAGAAGTCACGCGGAGAGTCCTCCTTCTCGTCGAGGTTCGGGTTGCCCGTGATCTCTCGGAGTTCCTCAATATCGACGAGCTTTTCCACATCCTCGCCATCGACAAGCACGCGCGGGGTCCATGCCTCACCGGTCTTGTCTTCCTGGTACTTGCGGTTGTCGTCGCCAAGACGCTTCGCGGTGTCGATGAACTTGCCGTCGCGAATATCCTTCACAGCCTCATCGCTTGCACCGTAGTCTGCGGCCAGATCTGCGAAGCCGTTCTCGTCGTACTTGTTGTACGCCGACTGCTGGTTCTCAAACAGGAAGTTGCGCAAGGTGAACGCGGAAGAGAAATCGCCGTGGGCCAGCAGCGCCAGCTCGGCAGCCAGTGCCTTGGTGGAGTGGCCCGTCATGCCGCCATCCAGTGCGGTCATCGGGCGCAGGTCCACGTTGATTTCACCCGCGCGGACCTTCTCCAGCATCTGCTCATCGGTAGCAACGTGCAGGTCTGCACAGTGGGAGCAGGAGAAGTCTTCGAAAAGTTCAGCCTTGTTGGCATCCTTGTTTTCGCCGGTGATGTGGATGATGTCTTCTTCTTGGTTCCACTCGACGTTGATACCGGTGACGTCGATCATCTCCGCCTGCTTTGCAGCGCTGCGGTTTGCCTTGCCGTTGTAGACAATGATGCCGATGACAAGCAGAGCAATCGCGATAACAGCGACGACGGCCCAGATGAAGGCCTTGCTACCGCTCTGGTTCGGGTTTTGCACTTTGCGTGTGGTCACACGTGTCTCCTGTTGTTGGCGCCGCGATCACGGCGCGGTGGACGGGTACTGCGTACAACGGTCAAGTTTAGGGGTAAATTGCAAACTTCTTAAACGGGCGCCACATCATGAAGCCTGTGATGACGATGTAGACGACATCGCGAAACACCGTAGCGAGCAGATTCGTCTCCCCTTCGCCGGCTGCGGACGGGTCGAAACAACCACAGTCGATAACGAGTCCCCGCTGCCAAGCGGACAGCATGCCGATGATGAACAGCACGAGCACGTAGATGGACACCTTGCCCGACCAGCGCAGGTTGATGCCCAGCAGCAGCAACAAACCACCCGCGAGCTCGAGCGGCCCGATGATATGGGCCAGCAAGTCGGACCAGGCTGGGGTGAAGATTTCGTAGGCCTCGATGGTTTTGGCGGTATCCAGGTGGACACCAATTTTTGCCCACCCAGCAGAGATCCAAATGTAGGCCATGTAGAACCGCGCTAACGCGGACAACACGTCCAGGACCAGTGTTTTTGTGTCGCGCGTTGCAGGCGCGGCTGTCGTTGTGCTCACTCGGCTGATTCTACTCCCCTATTTGCCCAAGACCTGTGACACGAGCGCTTTGGCTTCTTCCTGCACCTGCGCCACGTGCTCCGCGCCGAGGAACGATTCGGCGTAGATCTTGTACTTGTCTTCGGTGCCGGAGGGGCGCGCGGCAAACCAGGCGTTTTCGGTGGTCACCTTCAGTCCGCCGATGGCCGCGCCGTTTCCTGGGGCCTCCGTTAGCTTTGCAGAGATAACCTCACCCGCCAGTTCACTCGCCTGCACTTGGTCGGGCGAAAGGGCCTTCAGGGTGGCTTTTTCTTCGCGGTTTGCGGGGGCGTCGATACGCGCATATGCAGGCGAGCCGTACTGCGTTTCGAGCTCGGCGTAGCGCTGCGACGGAGTTTTGCCTGTTACCGCAGTGATTTCGGCGGCGAGCAGGTCCATGATCAGGCCGTCCTTGTCGGTGGACCAGACCTTGCCGTTTTTGCGCAGGAAGGACGCACCGGCGGATTCTTCGCCACCGAAGCCGATGGTGCCGCTGACGAGTCCTGGCACGAACCACTTGAATCCAACCGGGACCTCGACGAGGTCACGCCCGAGCGATGCGACAACGCGGTCGATCATCGACGAGGACACCAAGGTCTTGCCCACCGCCGTGTCCTTCGCCCAGCCGTCGCGGTGACTAAACAGGTACTCGATGGCCACGGCGAGGTAGTGATTCGGGTTCATCAGCCCGGCGTCCGGGGTGACAATGCCGTGGCGGTCCGCGTCGGCGTCGTTGCCGGTGGCCAGGTCGTACTTGTCGCGGTTATGCACGAGCGATGCCATGGAGTCTGCACTGGAGCAGTCCATGCGGATCTTGCCGTCGGTGTCCAGGGTCATGAACCGCCAGGTGGCGTCCACGCGTGGGTTGACCACCACGAGGTTCAGCCCGTAGCGCTCCCCGATCGCTCCCCAGTAGTCCACGCTCGCCCCACCCATCGGGTCTGCGCCGACGTGCAGGCCAGATGCCTTGATGGCGTCCATATCCACCACGCTGTCTAGGTCGGAGACGTAGTGATCGAGGTAGCCGAACTTCTCCGCACGCTCGTCCAGCACGCCACTGACCGATACCCGCTTCACGCCCCTCAGGCCTGCGGCAATGTATTCGTTGGCCCGGCGCGCAATCCAGTCCGTAGCTTCCGCCGGTGCGGGTCCGCCGCTTGGCGGGTTGTATTTAAAGCCGCCGTCGCGCGGTGGGTTGTGCGATGGGGTAACCACGATGCCGTCGGCGTTGCCGCCGGGGTGGGTCAAGATCGCGTGGGAGACGGCTGGGGTTGGGGTGTAGCGCCCGGCGGCGTCGACACGCACTGGCACTTCGTTGGCAATGAGCACCTCGAGCGCGGAAACCATCGCCGGCTCCGACAGGGCGTGGGGGTCACGGCCGATGTAGACCGGACCGGTGATACCTTCGCCGCGGCGGTAATCGACGATCGCCTGCGTCGTCGCCAAGATATGCGCTTCGTTGAATGCATTATCTAACGACGACCCGCGGTGACCCGAGGTGCCGAACACCACTTGCTGGTCCACATTGTCGGGGTCGATATCGCGGGTGTAGTAGGCGGTGACCAGCTCGGCAATGTCGATGAGGTCCTCGTCGCGGGCGGGTTGGCCGGCGCGCTCGTGTGCCATGGGGGCTCCTTTTGTTGCGGGCTGAGGGTGTGTATGGACAGCTCCATCATCGTCTGTGAATCTAAACTCTGCCAGTTTTATATTATTCTGCTATGCGTATGCTTTACTCTTCCGCATGGCTTCCACCCTCAACGACATTTTGAGCACTATCTCGTCCATCGTTTGGGGGCCTTTCGTCCTCATTCCGCTGCTGCTGGGCACTGGTTTGTTCCTCACTGTCCGGCTGCGCGGTATCCAGTTCCGCACGCTGGGTCGTGCGACGCGTCATGCGTTCGTCGATAAGGCTGAAGAGGGCGCGGGCGACATCTCCAACTACCAGGCACTGACCACCGCGCTGGCGGCGACGGTGGGTACCGGCAACATCGTCGGTGTGGCCACCGCGATCTCCATCGGTGGCCCTGGTGCACTGTTTTGGATCTGGCTCACCGGCATCGTCGGCATGGCGTCGAAGTACTCCGAGGCCTACCTGGGTGTGCGCTTCCGCACCACCGACAAGAAGGGCAAGCAGCAGGGCGGCCCGCACGAGTACCTGAAGACTGGTGTCGGCGGCGGCTTCGGCAAATTCCTCGCCGCCGCGTTTACCCTGTTCACCATCTTCGCGTCCTTCGGCATTGGCAACCTCGCGCAGGGCAACTCCATCGCCGCCGGCATGCACGACGCGTTTGGCATCAGCGCCAACGTGGCCGGCGTGATCATCTTCTTCGCCGTTGGCGCTGCCGTCCTGGGCGGCATTGAGGGCATCGGCAAGATCACCGCAGCGTTCGTACCGCTGATGATTGTCATTTACGTCGGCGGCGGCATCACCGCACTGGTACTTATGGCAGACCGCGTACCGGCCGCGATTGCCACCATCTTCACCGACGCATTCACCGGCACCGCTGCCACCGGCGGCTTCGTCGGCTCCGGCATCATGCTGGCCATCCAGTTCGGTGTCGCCCGCGGTATTTTCTCCAACGAATCCGGCATGGGTTCCGCCGCCATCGCCGCCGCGGCAGCCAAGACGCAGCACCCGGCGCGCCAGGCTCTCGTTTCCATGACGCAGACGTTTATCGACACCATCATCGTCGTCACCATCACCGGCCTCGTCATCGTCACCGCCGGCACCTGGGACATGGGCCGCGAGGAAGCCGCCATCATGACCGCCTCCGCCTTCGGCCAGGCACTTCCCGGCGAGTGGGGCAGCCTGATCGTTTCCGTGGCGCTGATCTTCTTCGCGTTTTCCACCATCCTGGGCTGGTCCTACTACGGCGAGCGCGCCATCGTGGCACTCTTCGGCGAGTGGGCGTCGATCCCCTACCGCATGTTCTTCACCGCCTTGTCCTTTGTCGGCGCGGTTGCTTCCCTGGAGTTGGCGTGGACCTTCTCCGACCTGTCCAACGGGCTCATGGCCATCCCGAACCTGATCGGCCTGCTCCTGCTGTCCGGCATTGTGGTGCGCGAGACCCGCGAGTACCTCGCGTGGGATCCGCACCTGAAGAAGTCGCCGGAGGAGGTCGCGGCGTTCGTTGAGCGCCAGAAGATGGATTGGCACTAGGCTCGCGCCCATGCGTATCGACGACACCCTCTCCACCACCATCACCGTCGCCCTCGGCGCGGCGCTGGGCGCAGTGGTCAGACACCTCGTCATCCTCGGCGCCGCCCCCGGCTCCACCGCTGCCCTGGCCCTGACCTTCGCGGTGAACATCGCTGGCTGCTTCGCCATGGGCCTGTTCAAGCCCGGCCCGCTGTGGGGCACGGGCTTCCTCGGTGGCTTAACCACCTACTCCGCCATTTCGGTCGCGGCGATGCAATCGCAGGCCATCGAGGCGCTCGGCATCATCACACTGAGCTACGCCACCGCCATCGGCGCGTGGTTCGCCGGCGACGCCGTAAGGGGCCGCCGCCATGCTTAGCATCCCCGTTCTCAGCCTCGCCCTTACCCTCGCCGCCGTCTTCGCCGGCGCACTGTTCGGCGGCGCCGCACGCTACGGACTAACCCGCATCATCCACAACGCCCACGCCGCCACCTTCGCCGCCAACGTCGTCGGTTCCACCGTCGCAGGCTTCGCCGTCACCACCCCGGCCGCGTGGCAGTTAGCACTCGGCGTCGGGTTCGCTGGCGCCCTGTCCACCTGGTCCACCTTTGCCAAAGAACTCGGCGAGCTCATCAAGGCCAAAAAGCACAGCGAGGCCCTGCGCTACGGCCTGTCCACCGCCGTGATCGGCATTGTCGCCGCGTGGTTCGGTATGCGCTGGGGGCTTCGCGCCTTCGGCGGATAACGGGTTACACTGAGCAGACGTGCAGATAACATCCCTGAAAACCGGCCTCATCGTTGCCCTCGGTGCGGGCTTCGGGGCGCTTGCACGCTTCATTTTGCTCATTTGGGTCAGTCCCGCCACCCCGGAAGCGCTCGCCCTGGCCGTCACCTTCGCGGTGAACCTCACTGCCTGCTACGCCATGGGGTATTTCGCGCCGGGCCCGTTTTGGGGTGTGGGCTTCCTCGGCGGGTTCAGCACCCTTTCTGCGGTGGCGTTGGCGTCGTCGCACACCTCGGTGTGGTGGGCGGCGTTCATCATCACGCTGGGTCTTAGCACTGCCACGTTGGCCTGGATGGCCGGAGATGCGTCACGGGTGAAGCACCATGTCTGACGCGACGTGGATGCTCGGCGCCGTCCTCGGTGTCTTTTTCGGCGGCATGCTCGGCGGGTTTGTGCGTTGGGCGATCATGGCCGTCGTGCACAACCTGTTGATGGCAACCTTCATTGCCAACATCGCCGCCTCCGGCATCATCGGCGTGGCAATCTTCCTGCCTTCCATGTGGCAAACCGCCGTTGGTGTTGGGTTTGCCGGCGCACTTTCAACACTGTCACTGTTGGCCCGCCAACTCGGGGCGTTGATTAAAGACGGCAAGTTCCGCCTCGCCGCCGAGTACGGGATAAGCACCGCGGCGTTCGCGGTGCTCGCGGCCGGAATCGGTGCACAGGTGGCGTCGTTCGCCACCCGCTAAGCCCTACTCCGCAATCGCATCCAGTGGCGGTGTCTTCGCAGCGCGCTGGCCCGGCCAAACGGCGGCAAGCAGCCCCACCACTACCGAGGCAGCCAAGACGGTGGCGATGAGCCCGGTTGGTACGGCAATCGTCGTCAAGCCTTGGCTCTCAAGCACCGTCAGGAACGCCCAGCCAAGCCCAAGGCCCAACAGCACACCGAGCGACGCGCCATAGACCGTCATCTGCACCGACTCCAGCAGGATCATCGTGCGAATTTGCCTGCGTTGTGTGCCCACCGCGCGCAACATACCAATCTCCTGCCTACGCTCAATCACGGACAGCGTCAGCGTATTCACAATGCCAAGCACCGCCACCACCACAGCCAGCGACAACAGCGCGTACAGGATGAACAGCATCTGGTCGATCAGCGCCGTAACCTCGCCACTCATCTCCTCCGCGGAGCGCACCTGCACCACAATGTCGCCGCGCACCTCATCTTCCAGCCGCGCGCGCAGCGTCTCCAGATCGGTGGAGCCGTCGCTGTCAACGCCCACCATCAGCAGGCGCGTATTGCTTATCGACGACACCTTCGCCGCCGCCGAATCCGACACCACAAACATCTGCAACACATTCGACCCACTAAACAGGCCGGCAACCGTCACGTCGACGGTCTTTCCCGGAGCACTCGGTGCGGCCACTTGGACTGTATCGCCGACCTTCCAGCCACGCTCTTTGGCAATGTGATCCGGCGCGATCAGCGAGTCACCCGTTAGTGATACGTCGCCGTCGACGACGTTGAGGTCGATGAGATCCGACGGGTCGCCGCGCAGCACATCCGTCATCCCAACCGGCCCGAACTGGTAGCCAAACTCTCCGTCGACCGTGATCGGTGCCTGGGTATACGACGCGATACTGCCCACACCGTCTACCTCAGCGAGCCTGTCCGGCAGATCCCCCGGGACCGGGAAAGAACCCATCTCCGGGCCCATCAGCACATAGTCCGCATTGACCTCGCTTGCGGCCACGTCATCCACCGACTGCTTCATCGACGCGCCAAGCATGCCAATCATGGTCACCAGCGCAATCCCCAGCATCAGCGCGAACGCCGTCGTTGCGGTCCGGCGCGGGTTGCGCCGCGTATTTGTCGACGCAAGCCTGCCCACCTCACCGAACGGTGCCCCGATCAGGCGCCCCAACGGCGGCACAACCGGAAGGCTCAGTGCAGGCCCCGCAAGGAACAACCCACTGATCACACTCAGCGCAGCCACACCAACCAGGATCGCCCGGTGGCGAGTCGCACCATCGTCCCACGTCATTGCGTAACCCGCAGCGGCAACTGCCACAACGACCAACACCGCGCCGACAACCGTGCGCCACACCAGCGGCTGCGGCGTCGCGGCCTCGCTCGCCCGCATCGCCTCCACCGGCCGGACCTTGCCGGCCTTCCGCGCCGGCGCCAGCGCGGAAAGCACCGTCACTACTGTTCCGACGACCAGTGGCACCACCACCGCATCGGCAGACAGCCCCACTCCCGATTGTGGAAGTGGCATGCCAAACGAGTTCATCCCCGCACGAATCGCCAACACCAACCCGGCACCAGCCACCACGCCAAGCACCGAGCCCAACAACCCGACCAAAGCCGCTTCCAGCGCCACAGACCGCGTGATCTGCCCGCGCGACGCCCCCAGAGCCCGCAGCAGCGCGAACTCCTTCGTGCGTTGCGCCACGATCATGGAGAACGTATTCGCAATCAAGAACGTGCCCACCAACAGGCCAACCAGACCGAACGCAACCAAGAAGTACGTAACAAAGCTCAGAGCGTCCCGAATCTGCTCAGTCGTTTCCTGCGCAACCTTCTCCCCCGCCTCTATCTTCAGCCCAGGAAATTCGCTCCGCAGGTTGTCCACAACCTCCGCGGCCCCCACGCCTTCCTTCGCCCCGACAGTGATCGCCGGGAAACGCTCGTCATAGGAGTAATAGTCCAAGTAAGTCTCTTCGGTTACCCCGAGGCGTAAAGAGGTGGCCTGCACCAGGGGGTCGTCGATAAGCCCAGTAATGCGCACCGTATTCCGACCATCACGGTCCACAACGATCAACTCTTGCCCAACATGCAGGCCATACTCATGCGCGCCATTGGCGTTGATCACCGCATCGCCGATCTCTTTCGGTGCGTGACCTTCGACCACCTCGACCGTTCGGCCAACCGTGTCCTGCGGCTCGTAATACACGCCCAGCCGCGAGGACCCGAGACGCGTCTGCACCGCCACCTCATTGTCAGTCGCGATAACAACCGACTCATCAGCCATCAGGTTCACACGATCAACGTCCCCATTCGCCCGAATGCCGTCGACTGTCTCCTTGTCTAAGGCACTTTCGCCCTCGGCTGGGCGCACCACCGCATCGACGTCGTCAAGCACAGTGTCTACGGCAGAGTCGAACGTCGACGACAGCATGTTGGTGAACATCAGCGCACCAGACAGGAACGACGTGCCAAGCACCACCGCCAACACCGTCAGCGCGAGCCGCAGTTTGTGCGCCGCAAGGTTACGCAGCGACACCTTATTCATCGTGGAGTTCACTGGCCCCTAGTCCTCCATCGTCGCCATGACACCCAAAATGGCATCCATATCCGGGTTGCGCAGTTCATTAACGATGTTCCCGTCCCGCAAAAACACCACACGATCCGCATACGACGCCGCCCTCGCGTCATGCGTCACAATCACCACCGTCTGGTCATACTGATCCACCGCCGTCCGCAAAATGCTCAGCACCTCACGCGACGAGTTAGAGTCCAGGTTGCCCGTCGGCTCGTCACCAAAAATGATCTCCGGCCGCGACACCAACGCACGGGCACACGCCACACGCTGCTGCTGACCACCCGACAACTCCGCAGGCCTATGGCTCAGTCGCTTCGCCAACCCAAGACGCTCGGTGATCTCATCGAACCACGCCCTATCCACAGTCCGGCCGGCAATGTTCGTTGGCAGTTGAATGTTCTCCGACGCCGTCAGCGTGGGCACCAAGTTGAACGACTGAAAGATGAACCCCAATCGGTCCCGCCGCAGAGCCGTCAGTTCCTTATCGTTTAACTGCGACAACTCCGTCCCGCCGACAAACACCTCGCCCGACGTCGCCGAATCTAGCCCAGCCATCACGTGCATCAGCGTCGACTTGCCCGATCCCGACGGGCCCATGATCGCGGTGAACTCACCCTGCCGAAACTCAACGTTCACCCCATCAAGAGCCACTACTTCCGTATCGCCCTGCCCGTAAGACTTTCTCAAGTTGACTGCTCGTGCTGCTGCAACGCTCACGTGATCCTCCCTGCGGCAATTCATTCCTTTGCCGACTATACGGCCCGTGGCACATTTGGCCGATATCGTCCTTTTCCTCGAAAGGTCTTGTTACGTCCCCGGAGCCGATAATGCGGTTTTCGCCCCTCAAGCATTGCAGTTACGTCCCTATCCTGGCTGTACTGTATGCAAAACTCGAGGTCATATCTTTCGCTGGCCTGGGCAGAGTGTAAAACGCCGCGGCCGTGAAGCTTCATTTTGCATTTACTGCTGCGTGCTGGTGGCTCTAGTCGAGTCTTCGGTGGCGTGAAGTCGCT
>NZ_KV787958.1:53984-54545 GCF_001807155.1 Corynebacterium sp. HMSC05C01
TTGCAGACATTCCGACTCCGCATTGCGGACTATTGGGTGTGTACCAACGACTATGCAGTGGCATAGTGACGCCCGCACTGTTCCTGATTCCGCATTGCGGAATAATGGGTACATCCCAACGACTATGCAGTGGCATAGTGCAGCCCGTTCGGTCTCCCGCTCTGCATTGCGGACTAATGGGTATACCCCAACGACTATGTGGCGACATAGTGAGACGAGTCAGCATCCACTATGCAGTGGCATAGTGACGCCGGTTGTGTCGTTGAATCCGCATTGCAGACATTCTGACTCTGCATTGCGGACAAGTTGGTGGACACCAACTATCTCAGCGAGTGTGTTGGGCTGCTTTTCGAAGAGCGCGCCCCCGGTGTTGGTTTCTATTGTCCGCATTGCGGACAGGTAAGTGTGCACCAACTACTATGCAGTGGCATAGTCATACCGGCTGTTCTCTGTTCTCGCACTGCGCTGTCTGTAGTGCGGGGTGGGTATATGTAAAAACACCCAGAGTGCAGCACGGGTGGTGCTGGGCTCTGGGTGTTTGTGTGTGAAGTTGTTGGGTCG
>NZ_KV787959.1:0-18026 GCF_001807155.1 Corynebacterium sp. HMSC05C01
GCTTCCCGAATGGACGCGTATCCAATCCGGCGCCGGCGACGAGGTCACGCTCACGCTAACCGATGGCACGACGATGACAGGTGCGGAATTTCTCGCGCAGCAATTCGGTGATGTGTTGGAAGTTGCGGCGTTTCACCCGACCGAGGGTGCAGTCAACTTGTATCGCACCCAGCGGTTTGCCAATAGTAAGCAACGCGCGTTGGCATCCATGATGTCGCCGACGTGTCCGGTGCCCGATTGCCGGCATGGAGCTGACAACTGCGAAATGCACCACATCCAGGCCTGGCGCCACGGTGGGGAAACCAACCTTGCCAACCTCGTGCCGTTATGTCGGTTCCATAACGGGCGCAACGACGATGACCCGCGTGAAAACCGCTACGGGCGAATACAGATCCGAGATGGGATACCGGTGTGGGTATCGCCGGGAGGGTCGGTCGTCGAGAAGCATCCGCCCGGAGCCATGCAACAACTCTTCACATAACGAAAAAGCCCGCCAAAAAAGCGGGCCAATCGTCGTGCCGAAATTACTCGGAAGCTTCCTCACCAGCCTCAGAAGACTCAGCGCCAGCCTCAGCGCCGCCCTCCTCAGCAGCCTCAGCCTCAGCCTCGAGGTCCTCATCAACCTGCTCGAAGGTGATGTTGACAAGCAAGTTCTCCGGATCGGTGATCAGCTCCGCACCCGCCGGCAGCTCGAGATCGCCAGCGGTGATCTGGTCGCCGATCTCCTTGCCCTCGATGGAAACGGTGATCTCGTCCGGGATAGACAGAGCGTCGATCTCGATCTCGACAACGTCGGCTTCCTGGAACACAACAGCGCCCGGAGCAGCCTCGCCCTCGGTGACAACCGGAACCTCGACGGTAACCTTCTCGCCACGCTTAATGCCGAACAGGTCAATGTGGTCGATCTCGAGAGTCAGAACGTTCTGGTCGACGTGCTTGACCATGGCGAGCAGCTTCTCACCGTCGAGCTCAAGCTCGACGATGGCGTTGGTGCCGTCGTTACGCACGATCGCGGTCATCTCAATGCGGTCAACCGCAAAGTGGATGTTCTCGATGCCCTTTTCGTACAGGACACCCGGGATCTTGCCATCGCGACGCAGACGACGTGCGGAGCCCTTGCCGAACTCCTCGCGACGCTCACCCTTGATAACGGTTGGGGTAATAGCCATGTTGTACTCCTTCGGTTGGAAGGGCCACAGGCTTTGCCTGCGACCACTTAACGGATTGTGCTCGTCGAGTGATCGCATAGTGGATCTTCATCGCGTCGATAACGGCCCGAAAGCCCTCGCCGAGACTGCTACAGGCTACCAGCCGACTTTTCCCACACAAAATGCCCCGCCGCCTGGAGGTCCTCATGATCATGGCCAAGCGGGATGCCGGTGCGATCACGCACAAGCAGCGTAACGACGAACCCCGTCAACGTCGCCGCCATCAAATACACCGTAATCGCCGCCGTACCACCAGTAGCCTCACGCAACGCAGCCGCAATCGTCGGAGCAAACGCACCACCAAGAATTGCACCCAACGCGTACGAAATCGACGCCCCGGACGCCCGGACCGAAGCCGGGAAAAGCTCCGCGTAGAAAGCGCCAATCTCGCCGTACGTCAGGCCCAGGCCAACGGTGAGGAAAATCAACGCCGCGGTGATCTTTGCAATCGAACCCGTATCGACGAGCGGGAACAACACCGCAACACCCGCCGCCTGAACCACAAACCCGATCGCAAGCGTGCGCTTACGCCCGATGTAGTCCGAGACCCACCCGGCGAACGCTGTAGTGAACAACCACACCGCAGCCGATGCAGTGACAGCCCAGAGAATGTCCCCGCGTGAAAGCCCGATACCGGCAGGGTCAGTGACGTAATTTTGGATGTAACCGCCGGTTGTCATGTAGCCGACCGTTCCGTTTGCGGCGAAGATCAGGGCGGCTGCGAGGACAACTCCCGCGTGAGATTTGAACAGGCCGCTGATGGGGCTGCGGGTGCCGGTCTCGCGCATCTCCTCGACGACGGGCGATTCTTCGACGCCGGTGCGGATCCACCAGCCGAGGAACGTCAGCGCGATGGACAGCAGGAAGGGAATGCGCCAGCCCCATTCGACGAAGGCGTCACCGGGGGCGACGGCGGTCATCAGGGCGAGCATGCCGGAGGACATGAGCAGGCCAGCGGGAACACCGACCTGGGGGCCGGCGCCGTAAAGGCCGCGTTTGTTCACAGGGGCGTGCTCGACTGCGAGGAGGACTGCGGAGCCCCATTCGCCGCCGGCCGATGTGCCCTGTAGGATGCGCAGGAGAATCAGTGCGGCGGGGGCAAGCCAACCGATGGTGTCGTAGGTGGGCAGCAGGCCGATAAGCGTGGTGGCGGTGCCCATGGTGAACAGGGTGATCATGAGCACGCCGCGGCGCCCGAATCGGTCGGCGTAGTGGCCAGCAAGCACCGCACCGAGCGGGCGGAACAGGAAGGACAAGCCGACGGTGAGGAAGCTCACGATCGTCGCCGCAGCAGGTCCGAGGGGACCGAACATGGTCTGGTTAAACACCAAACCGGCGACGGCGGCGTAGAGGAAGTAGTCGTACCACTCGATGGCTGTGCCGATGGTGGTCGCCGCGATCACGCGGCGGCGCTCACTACGCACGGTCCCATGCTTTCAGGAAGGCGTCGGTTTCGGCTGAGTTGGTGACGGTGACGCGGATACCTTCCGGGAAAGAACGCACCAGCACGCCCTCTGCCGCTAGCCGGTCAGCTTTTTCACGCGGGAAATCCGGCAGCCAGATGAAGTTGGCTTGGGATTCGGGGAGGTTGAGTGCGGTGGTGAGGTGTTGGCGTTGGGTGATGGTGTCGTCGATACGCGTTTGCAGCTCGGAGGTGGCCTTGAGGGAGGCGAGGGCTGCGGTTTGGGCGACGGCGTTGACGGAGAAGGGGACGGCGACTTTGTTGAGGGCGCTGATGATGTCGGCGGGGCCGAAGGCGTAGCCGATGCGGGCGCCTGCAAGGCCGTAGGCTTTGGAGAAGGTGCGCAGGCCGACGACGTTGGGGTAGCGGGTGATGACGTCGGTGGCGACGGGGGTGTCGGTGGCGCGGTTGTATTCGAAGTAGGCCTCGTCGAGTGCGACGAGGATGTCGGATGGGACGGCGTCCATGAAGGTTTCGAACTCGGCGTTGGTGATGGTGGTGCCGGTTGGGTTGTTGGGGTTGCACACGAAGATGAGTTTCGTACGTTCGGTAATCGCTGCGGCCATGGCGGGCAGGTCGAGGCGGTGCTCGGCGTCGAGTGGGATGGCGACGGGGGTTGCGCCGACGATGCGGGCGAAGATGGGGTAGGCCTCGAAACTGCGCCAGGGGAAGATGATTTCGTCGCCGGGCTGTGCGGTGATTGTCGCGAGTTGTTGGCACAGGGCGGAGGAGCCGGTGCCGACGGCGACCTGGTCGATGGTCACGCCGAGGTGTTCGGCAAGGGCGGTGCGGATGTCGGTGGCGCCCATGTCGGGGTAGCGGTTCATGGAGCCGAGGGTGTCGCGCATCGCCTCGAGTACGGAGGGCAGTGGGCCTTCGGCGCATTCGTTGGAGGAGAGTTTGATGGCCTGGTCGTTGCGGGCGCCTGGAACGTAGTCGGGGATGGTGTCGAGGTCTGGGCGGATCATGTTGCGGATCATGCGTTGCTCCTGCGTTGCGTTGTCAGCCAGATGAGGCCGAGGGCGAGGATCCAGCCGAAGAGTGTGGCTAGACCCATGCGGTAATCGGGAAGAATACCCATTAGTACGAGTACGAGGGCGAAAAATGCGATGCAGATCCAGTTCGCAACTGGGTAGAACGGGGCGGGGAATTTTGTGTTGCCGGCGTGTTTGCGGAAGTTCAGGTGGGATAGGCAGATGCCGGCCCAGGTGATCAATTCGGTGCCGACGATGATGGCGAGCAGGATGGCGAAGATTTTGCCTTCGAAGAAGTAGTTGAGGATGACGACGACGCCCATGAGGGTGGCGTCGAAAAGCAATGCTTTGGTGGGCAGACCTTTGTGGTTGGTTTCGGCGAGTGCGTGTGGGGCTTGGCCGTTGCGGGCGAGGTCGCGAAGCATGCGGGCGCCGGAGTAGGTCATGGTGTTGAGCACGGAGAAGACGGCGACGACGATGACGACGTTCAAGGCGGTCGCTGCGCCGGAGAACCCGACGCCGGTGAGTACGCGGATGAACGGGCTTTCGTTGGTGTCCTGCTCGTTCCACGGTGCGAGCAGCAGGATGGTGCCGATGCCGCCGAGGTAGAACACGAGGATGCGCCACACGACGGAGTTGACCGCGCGGGGAATTGCCTTTTCGGGGTCGTCAGCTTCGCCGGCGGCGGTGCCAATGGACATGATGCCGCCGAAAGTGAAGGTCACGGCGACGAGTGCGAACAGGACGCCGGAGATGCCGTTTGGCATGAATCCGCCGTGGTCGGTGATGTGTTGCAGGCCGATGGCGGGTTCGGATCCGACGCCGAAGACAAGCGCGAGGCCGAGCACGATCATGAGGACGAGTGCTGCCACTTTGATCAGGGAAAGCCAGTATTCGGTGGTGGCGAACACGCGCACGTTGAGCACGTTGAGGACGACGACGAGCAGCAGCGAGACTAGCGCGGTGACCCAGTGGGGGATGTGGGGGAACCAGTAGTCCAGGAAGGTACCCATGGCGGTCAGTTCCAGCATGCCGACGACCACGGTGGTGAACCACCAGTTCCAGCCGGTGATAAACCCTGCGCCGCGGCCGATGTATTCGCGGGAGTATGCGGCAAAGGATCCGGAGACGGGGTGTTCGACGGCCATTTCGCCGAGCATGCGCATGAGGAAGTAAACGATGACGCCGACGATGGCGAAGGAGATCAAGACGGCGGGGCCGGCGTATTGGATGGAGCTGGCGGAGCCGAGGAAAAGTCCGGTGCCGATGGATGATCCGAAGGCGATCATCATCAGTTGGCGGCTTTTGACGCTGCGTTTGAGTCCTTGTTCTTGGAGGCTCATGGGTTAGTTTCCTGTCGGGGGACGTGAGGTGGTGCGGGAGAGTCCGCGGAATTCTGCGATGACGGTGTCGCCGTCGTAAAGGGTGACGTCGGAGAGTCCGTTGCGGCCCCATTGGTGGTGTTCACGGGCGACGCCGCGGATGGTGCGGCCCATTTTCGCGGGTGCGAGGTAGATCATTTCGGATTGTGCGCTGACGGTGGGTTCGGTGCGGCGCGAGTTGCAGGCGCCACCGAAGAGGGCGTCGGCGAAGGTGAACAGGACGCCACCTTGGCAGACGCCGAATCCGTTTGCATGTCGCTTATCGACGACAAACTCGCCTTCCGCCACGCCTGGCTCTAACCGTGTGATGATGGCGCCCAGATACTCGAGGGTGGCGTCGCCGTCGTACATGGCTTTGGCGTGCTCAAGCTCTGGGGTGATTTCTACGGATTCGGCGTAGCGGTTGTACATGGAGATTGTGTCCTTTCCCTAAGCGTGAAGCCGGGGCAGCGGTGAAGCTGCCCCGGCTGTCGCGGTCAAGAGTGGTTTAGGCCTGGCCCTCGAAGAGGGTGGTCACGGAACCGTTTTCGAAGATTTCGCGGATGGTCTTTGCCAGCAGTGGTGCGATCGACAGCACGGTGAGGTTCTTCCAACCTTCGGTGTTTTGCGGCAGGGTGTCGGTGGTGATGACTTCCTCTGCGCCGCAGTCGCTGAGGCGCTCGCGTGCCGGATCAGAGAAGACACCGTGGGTGCAGGCGATGACGACGGACTTCGCGCCGGCTTCCTTGAGCACGCCGACGGCGCCAGCGATGGTGCCGCCGGTGTCGATCATGTCGTCCATGAGGATGCAGTCCTTGCCCTCGACGTCGCCGACGACACGGTTGGAGACAACCTTGTTTGCGGCGTCGATGTCGCGGGTTTTGTGGACGAAGGCCATGGGGGCGTCGCCAAGCATGTTGGCCCACTTCTCAGCGGACTTCACTCGGCCGGCATCCGGGGAGACCACCACGAGGTTGTCCAGCGAGTACTTGGACTTGATGTAGTCCACCAGGATCGGCTGGGCGTGCATGTGGTCGACCGGGCCGTCGAAGAAGCCCTGGATCTGGTCGGTGTGCAGGTCGACGGAGACGATGCGGTCCGCGCCCGCTGCGGAGAGCAGGTCAGCGATGAGGCGGGCGGAAATCGGCTCGCGGCCGCGGTGCTTCTTGTCCTGGCGTGCGTACGGGTAGAACGGCAGGATCGCGGTGATGCGCTTCGCGGAGCCACGCTTGAGCGCGTCGATCATGATCAACTGCTCCATGAGCCATTTGTTCAGCGGCTGTGCGTGGGACTGCATGACAAAGCAGTCGGAGCCGCGGACGGACTCTTCGAAGCGGATGAAGATTTCGCCGTTGGCGAAGTCGCGTGCAGTGGTGGGCACGAGCTCGATGCCGAGTTCGTCTGCTACGGCCTCTGCCAGTTCCGGGTGCGCACGCCCGGTGAAGACCTTGAGGTTTTTGTGGCTTTCGGTGGAGTAACCAGTCATGTTTGAACCTTTACTTCTCGCGTGCTTTCTTTGCAGCTTCTGCCGCGTCGGATCCGGGGCGGCGCTTTTCTACCCAGCCCTCGATGTTGCGCTGGTGGCCCTCCTTGATGGCGAGCGCGCCGGCTGGAACATCTTCCGTGACTACTGTACCCGCGCCGGTATACGCGCCATCACCGATATTGACCGGCGCGACAAACATGGTGTCTGAGCCGGTACGGCAGTAGTCGCCGATGGTGGTGTGGTGCTTGTTCACACCGTCGTAGTTAGCGAAAACGCTGGAGGCGCCGATGTTGGAGTGCTTGCCTACGGTGGCGTCGCCGATGTAGGTCAGGTGGGGCACCTTGGAGCCTTCGCCGATCTTGGCGTTTTTGGATTCGACGAAGCCGCCGAGTTTGCCGCGGGCGCCGAGTTCGGTGCCGGGGCGGATGTAGGTGAAGGGGCCGACGGTGGCTTCTTCACCGATGACGCCGAGTTCGCCTTGGGTGCGTACGACGGTGGCGCGGGCGCCGACTTCCATGTCGGTCAGGGTGGTGTCGGGGCCGATTTCGGCGCCGTCTCCGATGACGGTGGAGCCCCACAGTTGGGTGTTGGGGTGGATGATGACGTCGCGGCCGATTTCTACCTCGACGCCGATCCAGGTGGTGGCCGGGTCGATGACGGTTGCGCCGTTGCGCATGGCGCGCTCGACGAGGCGGCGGTTGAGTTCTTTGCCTGCTTCGGCGAGTTGGACGCGGTCGTTGACGCCTGCGAGTTCGCGGGCATCAGGTGCGATGAAGGCGGAGACTTTGCGGCCGTCGTTGCGGGCGATGCCGAGGACGTCGGTGATGTAGAACTCGCCTTGGGCGTTGTCGGGGGTGACGCGCGCGAGGGCGTCGCGAAGCACGGTGGCGTCGAAGGCGAAGACACCGGAGTTGACTTCGTGGACCTTGCGTTGTTCGTCGGTGGCGTCTTTTTCTTCGACGATTTCGAGCACGTCGCCAGCTTCGCCGCGGATGATGCGGCCGTAGCCAGTGGGGTTGTCGAATTCGAGGGAGAGCACGGTCACGGCGGCATGCTCGGACTCATGCTTTTCGACGAGCGCCTGCAACGTCTCCGGCGTCAGCAACGGCACGTCACCGTTGGTGACCACGACGGTGCCGTCGAAATCCGGAATTGCCGACAGGCCGACCTGCACTGCGTGGCCGGTGCCGTTTTGCTCCTCCTGGATCGCCTGGCGGATCTCCACGTGCATCTGCTCGGCGATGTGCTCCACGGCTGGGGCGACCTGGTCGCGCTGGTGGCCGACCACAGCAACGAGGTAGGTCGGTTCCACACCGGCTGCGGCGTGCAGCGAATGGGAGAGCAGGCTGCGCCCGCCGATTTCGTGCAGCGTCTTTTGGCGGTCGGACTTCATGCGGGTTCCCGCGCCGGCCGCGAGCACGACAACGGCGCGATCGGAGTGGTTAGGCACTCGATTACTCCTTGGGGGTGGACGTTTTGAGATCGGCCCCAAGCATAACGCCTATGGGCTCTGGCCTACTTGTTTGCCGAGACTTCCTTCAGGTTCGCGGCACCAAACACACCGGCGTAACCAACAACAGCCAGGAAGATCAGCGCTGCCTGCGGGCCGAGCAGCACAACCGCCGAGGAGATTGCGCCGACAACGAGCAGGACGATGCCCATGACGGTGTTGGCGGCACCCGTGATCATGGTGCGCCTATCGCCGTCGGCCATGTCTACCAGGTAGGTCTTGCGGCTGACCCGCACTGCGGTGTGGGCGAGGTTGACCAGGAAGAAGCCTAGGGGCATGACCCAGGCGTTGATGGTGTCGTCGACAAGCTGTGCGCTGGCAACGAGCAGGATGAGCACAGTGGACGCGAAACCTGCAGCCCACGCCATCGTGCGTTTCGACGACCTGTCCGACAACCGGCCCGAAACCCGCCCGCCAAGCAGTGACGCGCCGCCGGAGGCGACGATGAACGCACCGAGGCCTGTGAGGTCGGCGCCTTCGCGGCTGCCCAACACGACGATAAACGGGGTGGAAAGCGCGGTGACCAGCATGAGCGAGCGCACGATGAGGAATCGTTGCAGGTCGCGGTCGGAGGTGACCAGCTTCCACATGTCGTGGAAGCCTTGGCCGTTGGAGGTGTCGGTGTCGGGAGTGGGCTCGTCGATACGCATGAACACGAGCGAAGCGAGCGCCCACATCGACGCACCGCCGGCGAGCAGCGCGGCGAGTGACCACTGCGGAAGTTCGTTGGGGATAAACGACAGTGCGAGACCGATCGCGAGAGTGAAACCGCCGGCGAGCGCGGTGGCGCGACCGGTGATGTCGCCGCGGTGGCCTTTGGAAATCGTGCGGCCCTGGACATCTTTGCCTGCGATGGAGCAGATGGAGCGAAACACCGCGTGCACCGCAAGCAGGACAATGACTGCGATGCCGAGCGCACTTCCCTCGAGCAACAGCGCGCTAAGCGCAATGCCGGCAGAGGCCAGCGCTTGGCCCCACGAGCCGATCAACCAGACTCGTTTGCGCGAGCTTTGCGACGTCACCCACGGGCTCAAAAACGCCTGCGGCAGCATCGAGCCTGACTCGCGAATTGGCACGAGAAACGACGTGAACGCCGCCGGCACCCCAGCAGCATTGAACAGCCACGGCAGCACCGTTTTCGGGGCGACTACCTGATCGCCAATGTTTTGTAAGCCGTTCGACCAGATGAACCGGCGGGCATTCGCTTCCTCGTTACGCATATATCGGGATAGTAGGATCATTCATGGTTTTCGGCGAGTTTTTGGAGGACGTAATGGCTTTTTCTCGACGCACATTTTTTAAAGGGACCGTTTTCGCCGTTGCAGCCGCAGCCACGGGTGCTGCATTGGCTGGGTGCTCGACATCAAACCAGCCCACCCCGCGTGGTGCCGACGCCGAAGCACGCCCGCTGCCTATCCCGCCGCTGTACGAAGGCACACTCGACGGCAACGTGCGCCGCTTCGAACTAACCGCCCAGGAAGGCGAATCCGAAATCATCCCTGGTGTCATGACCAAAACTTGGGGATTCAACGGGCCGTTCTTGGGTCCGACGCTGTACATGCGACGCGGCGAGCGCATCGAGATGACGGTGCACAACAACGTGCCGGAGCCGACCGTTGTGCACTGGCACGGCCTGCACCTGCCGGCCGCTGCGGACGGGGGACCGGCGCTGATGTTTGACCCGGGTGAGTCTTGGTCGCCGTCGTGGACCGTCGATCAGCCCGCCGCGACCTGCTGGTACCACCCGCACCCGCACGAGATATCCGCGGTGCACGCCTACCGCGGCCTTGCCGGCGGTCTGATTGTCGACGACGACACCACCGCCATCCCCGGCCTGCCCGCCGACTACGGCGTCGACGACATCCCTGTGATCCTGACTAACGCCCAGTTCACCGAAGACGGCCAGCTCGACGAGGACCACGGGTGGGTCGGCGACACCGTGGTGGTCAACGGCATCACCAAACCGCGTTTCGAGGCCACAACCCGCCGCGTGCGTCTCCGCGTGCTCAACGGTTCCGTGTTGCGCTTCCACCACCTGACGCTGGGTGTGCCGTTCAAGATCGTCGCCACTGACCAGGGGTTCCTCGATTCCCCGGTGGAGGTCGACGGCGTGCTGCTTACCCCGGGCGAGCGCGTGGAAATCGTGGTGGACCTGGAGCCGGGCAAGGACCTGATGTTGCGTAGCGACGGACTCCCGGACCTCGGCGGCTTGCCAGATAAAGAAACCGCCGACCTGTTCGGCGCACGCGACACTTTCGACCTGCTTGAGATCGCCGCCCCGTCTGAAGACGCACCGGCGTCGCCTGCGTTGTCGGAAACGTTGGTGCCGTTGGACGTGCCGTCGTCGGCAAGTGTGGAGCGCGAGTTCCGACTCAATGGCATTGAGATCAACGGCCAAACGATGGACATGTCGCGCGTCGACTTTGTCGTCGACCACGACGGGCCTGAGATCTGGCGCGTGACCAACGAAAACGAGGATATGCTGCACAATTTCCACATCCACAACGCACGCTTCGCCGTGCAAAGCGTTGAGGGTGGGGAAGTGGAGTTCACTGCCGGCTGGCACGACACCATCGACGTGCCACCGCTTTCCACGGTGACGTTGCTTGTGGAGATCGCGTATCACCCCGACCCCACCTTGGCCTACATGTATCACTGCCACATGCTCAACCACGAAGACCAGGGCATGATGGGCCAATTTGTCATCGTTGAGCCTGGCCAAGAACCGGACCTTGCACTCCCGCACGGCCACGAGCATTAGATTGCTTCTCGACGACCCCACGCCCCGGCGCGAATCCCACCGGGGCGTGGTTTTGTTTCGGGTTTCTGTTTCGAGCGTTGCCGCTCGCGGTGGCTATCGGCGCACGTTGTAGCCGATGACCTCCGGCAGCAATAGTGGGGCGTCGCCGAGCAGTGCCTTGAGGTTGCCGTCGCGCTCGACCGCGCTGGTGACTGTCTTGACCTTGGCGGCGGCCTTGTCGGATGCGCGACCGTTTTGGTTGCGCCCGGCCATCATCGGTTGCCCGGCAATGACACCACCGCCGCGGTGTGCGCCTGCCGCATTGTTCGCGGAGTGCGCACCGTTTGTGGCGTGGGCGCCGTGGGCACTGTGGGCACCGTGTGCACCGTTAGCTGTGCCGGAGCCTGTTGGCGCGTGCCCTGTCGAGCCGTGCGGGGTAGCACCGTGAGCACCCGGCGAACCGGCGCCGAAACCGGTACTTGGACCGACACCAGCACCGGCGCTCACGCCGCCGCCCGTGCCGAAACCCGGACGACCGGCGTGCATGCCGCCACCTGAGTAGGTGCCAGCACCTGCTCCGGCGCTTCGGCCAGTGCCGATGCCATTTCCAGCTCCACGGCCGCTAACAGCCTGGGAAGCAGGGGAGCCCCCGCGGGAACCGCCAGGCCCTCCAACCCCGGTGCCTACGCCCATCTGGTTTCCACGAGCAGCGTGCCTTCCAGTGCCTGCAGCGTTGCTGGGCCCACCAGCTATTGGAGCGAATCCACCCGCGCCGCTATTGGTGCCGGCGGATGCCCCGCCCGAGTTCGCCCCACGTGTGGTTGCAGGGGTGATAGCACCGGTGAACGTTGGGCTGTGCGCACCTGGGTGCGCGCCAGCAGAGATCGCACCCGGGGTCGGAGCCATCGCATTTGTGCTTGGCGGTGTCAGCACTGCCGACGCAGCCTGCGTAGGCGTAGCACCTGCCGGAATGGAGTCAAGCACGTTTGGCGAGGGCCGCCCCATGTTCTGCAGAACCTCTGACGGTGTTTTCGCGTTTGCGATATCCCCGTAGCCACGGTTGATCAGCGCATTCTGGATTGGTTCCGGCAACTCTGCTGGTTCAAATGCGGGCGCTGCTGGCGAGGGAATGCTATCGACGCTGTAGGAGTCGCCAGACATCTCCTTCAACTCCGGAAGCAGACGGTTAAACGTCGGGATCGCAGCGACCAAGTTTGATGTCATTCGCGCCGGAAAGTTGAGCAGGTACGCCTGTTCGATCGCAAGCTTTTCTTCCGGCGACGGTGCAGCGTCATAGGCCATCACGGTGCTGGATGCGATGAGCTTTTCGGCGTCTGCGGCGTCGGCAAGCATTGCGGTGTGCGCTGCGAGGGAGCGCGAGTTAGCCACGTATTCCATACCTGCGTTCTGGACCTGTGTGATGGTGCGCATCGCGTTGTGAATCCAGGATGTCTCTGCCGACGAACTCAACGCGTGCTGAACTTCGTTGAGTTCCTCCATCGCATCGGCGATCAGTTCTGCATTTGAGTTCCAGAACTCGGAAGCAGACATCGCACGAGATGTGTCGGTCTCCAACAACTTGGCGTGCAAGGCGTGCAGCGACGAATCACCAGTCGCGACTGCCGCCGGGTTTGCAAACGTGTTGGTTTTCGGATCGACCGAACGCGACTTCTGCAGGAGCTCAATCAGTTGTGGCTGCACCTGGTTAACGCGCCCCTCAAACACCGGACCGAGCGACGCCAACGCACCGGACAGAGAGTCATCCGTCCGCAACGTGTTGTTCAGTGCGGTTTCAAGAATGTTCGCCGTACCCAGAAGGTAGGTTGCGACCGCTTGATTTGCTTCTGGTGCGTTTACATCCCCGATTGGGCTCAGAGTACGCCCTGCATCTGCGAGACCGCTGACCTGTGAGAAAGAAGAAAGCGGATTCAAACCACCAGCGTTTAGCTGCACAACGAGTTTTTCTCCGACGCTACGGAGTTGTTGTACTGCCGCTTCGACTTGTTCAACGTCGATAAGGATCCCCATAAATACCCCCAGTTATTCTGATTTTGAGAAAAGGTTAGCCGAACGCTCGCCATTACGGAAGAGGATGTCCAATAAAGTGGACATCATTGCGAATGTGCTGAATGAGATGTGAAGAGTGCTTCCAAGGCTTTTTGTGCTTTGGCGCAGTTGGATTCCCGTGAGCTAGACAGCTCGATGCCGGATGCCATCATTGCTATTGCGCCACGAACTGTGTCGACCTGTGCAAAACAACCTGTACTTGCACCGATGCGAGGGCTGAAAACATACATTTCCGGAAAGCGCATCGACTGCCATTTTTGTTCTGTACCGTACGCGTCCTCGATCACTGAACGATTAGAAACGTTGTTGGAGATAGTTACAGAATTTGCGCCATCGCTAGAGCGCAAACTGCACATCTTCAGTCCACCCGAAATGTCTGAATATTCCTTCGGAAGCGGCTCCACATCCTCAAACCCCGCGGCGGCGAACTCTTCTTTTGTGATTTCCGTGCAGGGGTCGAAGATGTCGTCGCCGATTGTGTACGGGTCGAAGTCGCCGATTTCTAGCACGCCGCTTTCGAACACGAACGCTTGTGCTTGAGGCTTATCCTCCGCAGATTCGGGTGGTGTGCCGGATTCGATGTTGGGCGTGGTGTCGTCGTTAAGCGGTTGCTCTGTAGTGCACCCCGAGAGCATCACGCATAGAGCTGTAGAAAGTATTGCGAATCGTTTCATTTCCCCTCCCCATATGAAAAAGCTTCCCCACCAGGACTCGAACCTAGAATGACGGTACCAAAAACCGTAGTGTTGCCGATTACACCATGGGGAATAGCATCGCTGATTGTAGACCACATCCCGTGGCAACCAAAGATGGGGTGTGTCGGAGAGGGATCTAGAGTGGAACATATGGCTCGTAGGCGAATGACTGCACCCCAGCGTAGGGAACAATTATTAGGCGTTGGGCGCGCTGCTTTTGCTGAGCGCGGATACGACGGGATCTCCATGGAGGAGATTGCGGCTCGCGCCGGGGTGACCAAGCCGGTGGTGTATGAGCACTTTGGGGGCAAAGAGGGGTTGTACCAGGCAGTTATTCGTCGGGAGATGGTCCGCCTGGAGGAGACGATTATGGGGTCTATCCAGGAGGGGCGCTGGCGCGATCGCATTGAGCGTGGTGTGTTGGCGTTGCTGACGTACGTGGAGGATGACACCGACGGGTTTGTTATCCTTGCGCATGGTCAGTTGCCGGGGGAGGGGCGGACGTATTCGACGATTCTTAACCGTGTGACCGCTGAGGTTTCCCACCTGCTGGCGGAGGCGTTTAAGCACCGTGGATTAGATGAGGCGATGGCCGGGTTGTACGGTCAGGCGCTGGTTGGCACGGTGTCTAATTCTGCGCTGTGGTGGCTGGATCAGCGGGAGCCAGACAAGCATATTGTGGCGGCGCATATCTCTAACCTGTGTTGGAATGGGTTGCGGGGGATGGAGGCCAAGCCGCATATTGCTGGTGAAGATGTCGCTGGAGATGAGCGCGCTGTGGATCGCGAAGCGAACGAAGAGGAAGCATTGCATGACTGATAACACCCCGCCCGTGCTTGGTGGGCTGCTCACCCAGGCGTTGACGGACCCGAAGTTGAAGGGTTTGGTGACGCATGTGGGGGAAGATTCGCTGCATATTACCGGCATTGACCAGGCACGTTCCTGGACTGCTGGTGCGATCGCGCGTGAGACCCCGGTGCTGTTGGTGACGGCGACGGGGCACGAGGCGGAAGACCTCACGGCGGAGCTCAAGGCAATGCTTGGCGACGACAAGGTCGCCCAATTCCCCGCCTACGAGACGTTGCCCCATGAGCGCTTGTCGCCAGCTGCGGACATTGTTGGCCGCCGTGCGAAGGTGCTGTGGGATATGCCGCGTGTCATCGTGGCTGCGGCGCGCGCCGTGTGCCAGCCGGTTTTGCCTGCGATTGAGCCGATTCGGGTGGCGGTGGACCAGGAAGCCGACTTTGAGGACCTGACGCAGCAGTTGGTGCATTTCGCCTACAACCACGTGGATATGGTTGCGGGCCGTGGCGAGTTTGCTACCCGTGGCGGCATCATTGACGTTTTCCCCACCACTGCCCAGAACCCTGTGCGTATCGAGTTCTGGGGCGACGAAGTCACCGACATCCGCTCCTTTGCGGTTGCGGATCAGCGCACCATCGAAGAGGTTGGTGCCGTCGAACTGTTTCCAGCAAGGCAGTTGCTTATCGACGACACCGTGGCCGCCAAAGCCGACGACCTGGCCCGCAAATTCCCGTCGAACCCCACCTTGTCGTCGCTGCTTGCACGCATTTCCGAAAAGCAGCCGGCGGACGGCATGGAAGCGATCATCCCGGCGCTGACCGATAAGACGTATTCGGTGCTGCCGGAATTGATGCCGGCCGGTTCGGTGGTGTTGGTGACCAACCCGGAGAAGGTTCGCACTCGCATTGCCGACTTGGAAGCGACCGACCGCGAGTTCCTCGAGGCCGGCTGGGAGGCCGCCGCGATGGGCGCCGAAGGCCCGGTGGCGGTGGAAGGCCTGGACGTCTCTGCTTCGTCGTACCGTTCGTTCGAGTCCCTGGAGGTCTCCGCGTCGAAGGCCGGAAACGCCTGGTGGACCTTTGCTCCTCCCGGCATGTTCGCCGCGGATGACGCGTCGACGCTGCCGCTCGAGTTCGATGCAGCACCCGCGCCGAAGGGCGATCCGAAGCAGATCGAGCAGCTCTACGCCACGCTGAAACTGCACGTGACGCAAAACCACGGCAAGGCCGCCTATGTCGCTCCGGCCAAAGGTGCGATCGACCGCATGGCGGAGCGGCTGCGCGAACACGGCGTGTCCGCACGAGTGGCCACACCTGGGCTCGAGCCCGTCGATGGCGCAGTTACGCTCTACCAGGCGTTATCGCACGCAGGCCTCGTTTTCGGCGGGCCGAACTTGGTCGTTATTACTGAAACGGACCTGACCGGCAACCGCGTCGGCGACATCGCCGGCGCTAAGCGACGCGCCCCGCGCCGCCGCAACCGCGTTGACCCGTTGGCCTTGCAGCCGGGTGATTTCGTGGTGCATGACACCCACGGCATCGGCAAGTTTGTGAAGATGGCAGAGCGCACCATCAAGGCAGGCGATGAAGCATCGCGACGCGAATACATCGTGCTGGAGTACCAGCCTGCAAAGCGCGGACAGCCCGGCGACCAACTCTGGGTGCCGATGGAGTCTTTGGACCTGCTGAGCAAATACACGGGCGGTGAGAAGCCGTCGCTAAGCAAGATGGGCGGCTCGGACTGGAAATCCACCAAACGCAAGGCGCGCGCCGCCGTGCGCGAGATCGCCGGCGAGTTGGTGGAGCTCTACGCCAAGCGCCAAGCCGCGCCGGGCCACGCGTTCGCACCGGATACCCCCTGGCAGCTCGAGATGGAAGATGCCTTCCCGTTCGTAGAGACGGAAGACCAGCTCAACGCCATCGAAGCGGTCAAGGAAGACATGGAAAAGCCCACGCCGATGGACCGCGTGATCGTGGGCGATGTGGGCTTCGGCAAAACCGAGGTGGCCGTGCGTGCCGCGTTTAAGGCAGTGCAGGACGGTAAACAGGTCGCGGTGCTGGTGCCGACGACGCTGCTTGCCCAGCAGCATTACTCCACCTTCACGCAGCGCATGGATGGTTTTGGGGTGGAGGTTCGCGAGCTGTCGCGTTTCACCTCTACCGCGGATTCGAAGAAGATCCTCGCAGGTCTTGCGGATGGTTCCGTAGACATCGTCATTGGTACCCACCGACTGCTGCAGACTGGCGTGCAGTGGAAGAACCTCGGTCTGATCATCGTGGACGAGGAGCAGCGCTTCGGTGTCGAGCACAAGGAACACATCAAGGCGCTGAAGTCGCACGTTGACGTGCTCACCATGACGGCAACGCCGATTCCGCGCACGCTTGAGATGTCGCTGACCGGCATCCGCGAAATGACATCGATTACCACTGCGCCGGAGGATCGTCACCCGGTGCTCACGTATGTCGGTCCGCAGGAAGATAAGCAGGTGGCGGCGGCGATTCGTCGAGAATTGCTTCGCGACGGCCAAGTCTTCTACATCCACAACAAAGTCTCCGACATCGAAAAGACCGCCCGCCAACTGCGCGAACTCGTTCCCGAGGCCCGCGTGGTGGTCGCCCACGGCCAGATGAGCGAGCAGGTGCTCGAGCAGACCGTGCAGGGTTTTTGGAACCGCGAATACGACGTCATGGTGTGCACCACGATCGTGGAGACCGGCCTGGACATCGCCAACGCCAACACCCTGATCGTGGAAAACGCCCAGAACATGGGCCTGAGCCAGTTGCACCAGCTGCGCGGACGTGTGGGCCGTTCCCGCGAGCGTGCCTACGCGTACTTCCTGTACCCGAAGGACAAGACACTCACCGAGACCTCCTACGACCGCCTGGCCACCATCGCCCAAAACAACGACCTGGGCGCCGGCATGGCCGTGGCGCAGAAGGACCTGGAGATGCGCGGCGCTGGCAACGTGCTCGGCGCGGAACAGTCCGGCCACATCGCCGGCGTGGGCTTCGACATGTACGTCCGCTTGGTCAGCGAGGCCGTGGAAACCTTCAAGGGCCTCATGAGCGGCAAACCCATCGACGCCACCGACAAAGGCCCGAAGGAAATCCGCGTCGATCTGCCCGTGGATGCACACATTCCGGAGACCTACATCAACTCCGAGCGCTTGCGCCTCGAGGTGTACCGCAAGCTCGCAGAAGCGCGTGACGACGACGCCCTAACCGCCGCAGCCGACGACATGATCGACCGCTTTGGCACCTTGCCAATTGAGGTCGAGCGGCTCATGGCCGTAGCCCGACTGCGCAACCAGGCACGTGCAGTTGGCGTTTCCGAGATCCTGACCCAGGGAACGCGCATCAAACTCCACCCAGTCGAGTTGCCTGACTCCAAGCAGGTGCGCCTGAAGCGCTTGTACCCGGGGGCGAACTTCCGGGCTGCGGCAAAGGCGCTGCAGGTGCCGATGCCCAAGGAAGGCGGAGCAAAGCGGGCACTCAACGCTCCAAACCTGCGCGATATGGAATTGCTGCAGTGGGTCGCCGACTTCATGACCGACGTCCTCGACGCTCCCAAGATCGCCGTGGCGGGATCGGCTGCGGAGGAGACACCGAAGAAGAAGGTGTTCTCGGTCAGCGAGTAGGCGCTACCGCGTCAGTGATCCCCCTTCAGACGAAGAAGGACGCTCGGACCGATCGTCTAGCTCTGTGTTTGTGGAACCAGAC
>NZ_KV787960.1:0-1628 GCF_001807155.1 Corynebacterium sp. HMSC05C01
AGAGTTAACACCCTCGTACCACTGCGCATAGACCTTCACACCCGCAAGGCCCTTGCCAGAATCCTGAACGCTAGCGAATCCAATACCAGCTTGAACGATCCCCTTGACAGAACCGGAAATCGTGCCCTTTTGATCAGCCTCACCAGGCGAATGGATCGCATCCGCATACGCTTCAACATCCGAAGCCGGCGTCTCGGCAGGAGGCTTCGGCGTATCCGCATTCTGCTCAGCCTCAGCAGCAGGGTTCTCCTGCGCGAATGCCACCGGCTGCGCCAGCGGCGCAACCAACGCAAACGACAACGCAGCCGCAGCAACCGACGTACCACGACGACGAGCAATGTAATTCTTCTTCATGCAAACGCCCCTTCGAGCGATGTAGTCAGGGATTGGCGTAGCAGGGTCTTCTAAATATTCGATACGCCTGTAACCGTGAAAATTCTACCCAACTTACAAGCACTATGCAGGTGAAACGCAAGATTTTCAGGGAAATAAAGGCACTATCGTGCTTGCTGTTCGCGCGGCAATCGTCGCTAATGGCTAATGCAAAAACACTATTGCCCCCGCATTCCTAACGAGGGGAATGCGGGGGCAACAGTCAGTTAGCTAGAACCTAGTTCTGCTTCGGAGCCTTCGGAGTATTCGTCGGCTTCTTCTGCTCCTCCTTGGAGGAACCAGCGTAGGTCTTGCCGGAAGAACCCTTCAGTTCCAGGTCCTTCACGGAAGAGCCGCCACCGTTCGGGGAGCAGTTGTCGTAGATGATCGTGCCGGCGAGGATGCCAGCGGCGATCAGAGCCAGACCACCTGCAACCGTAGCGAGGTCAGTGCCGTACTGGCCGAGCTTCGCGTTGATTGCGTCCACCTGGGTAGCCAGCTGCGGGTTGAAGATACCCAGCTGCTGCTGGATCTGGGTGTTGGCGTTCTGAATCTGTGCGTTCGCCTGAGCAGCGAAGTCGGACAGACCCGGGATCTCCAACTGGGTAGCCAGACCGATCGGCAGGAGCGCGATCAGCGGCAGACCGAAGCCAACAGCCGATGCGACACACTTGCCAGTGTCGATGCCGACCTTCTCGGTCGTCTTATTACCAACCCCGTCTGCAACGGTGACCTCATCGCCAGTCTTCAGATCCAGACCGGCCGGAACATCCACAGACCACTTGCCGTCCTTGCCGGTCTTGGTCTTAGCAGTCTTGCCGTTCGGGAAGGTGACGATGATGTCCTCACCCTCACGATCACCGGTACCGGAGATCTTCTTGTCGCCCGGCTTGATCTCGTTCACCTTCGGAGCAGTCTTGTCCTCAACCGTGACATCGGTCGGGTTGCCCGCCTCGTCAGTGACCGTGATCTTGTCACCGTGGTTCAGGTCCGTACCTTCCGGAACGTCAACAGACCAGTTGCCGTCCTTATCGGTGGTCACCTCCTTCTTGGTGCCATCCGGGAAGGTCACCGTGATCTTCGAGTCCGGACGGTTGTCCTTACCAGTGATCTTCTTATCACCAGGCTTGACCGGATCCACAGTCGGAGCTTCGGTATCCGGGATGTCACCCTCATCAGCCGGGTTAGAACCCTTCTCGATCTCGTCCTTGTTCGAGATACCGTCACCGTCGAAGTCACCGTCCGGATCCAGCAAG
>NZ_KV787961.1:0-212 GCF_001807155.1 Corynebacterium sp. HMSC05C01
GTGTACAAGGCCCGGGAACGTATTCACCGCGGCGTGCTGATCCGCGATTACTAGCGATTCCGGCTTCATGCAGGCGAGTTGCAGCCTGCAATCCGAACTGAGAGAAGCTTTAAGAGATTAGCTTAGCCTCGCGACTTCGCAACTCGTTGTACTTCCCATTGTAGCACGTGTGTAGCCCAGGTCATAAGGGGCATGATGATTTGACGTCATCC
>NZ_KV787961.1:232-521 GCF_001807155.1 Corynebacterium sp. HMSC05C01
ATGATTTGACGTCATCCCCACCTTCCTCCGGTTTGTCACCGGCAGTCTTGCTAGAGTGCCCAACTGAATGATGGCAACTAACAATAAGGGTTGCGCTCGTTGCGGGACTTAACCCAACATCTCACGACACGAGCTGACGACAACCATGCACCACCTGTCACTTTGCCCCCGAAGGGGAAGCTCTATCTCTAGAGTGGTCAAAGGATGTCAAGACCTGGTAAGGTTCTTCGCGTTGCTTCGAATTAAACCACATGCTCCACCGCTTGTGCGGGCCCCCGTCAATTCCTTT
>NZ_KV787962.1:0-41282 GCF_001807155.1 Corynebacterium sp. HMSC05C01
CATGTCCAAAAAGTCATGAGACATGACACGTCTAGCTGGATTCGAGGCGGAGCTAGACGATGAGCCGAACTAGACGATCAGCGCGCCCCGGTTCCCTCAAAATGCACAATATATTGCGCAAAGACCCCCTTTACAGCGCAGCAGTCGGGTGCAATATTGCCTACATGGGGGATTTACAGAAGAAACGCGAAGCAGAACTCGAACTCATTCAAGACGTCGCAGCAAAGTCCAAATCTGCAGTGATCACAGGTCCAGCCGCGGCCAGGTGGCTAGGACTCTCGACATACAACTGGGTCACCACAGTCGACCTCGCACTACCAGGAGAAACGAGGCCGTGGAAGCGCGGCGATGCCCATCGCATTTACAGAAGTGGAATCCTCGCTGAACAGGAGTACCTCGTACACAAGGGGGTTCGCACGGCGACGGCGATCAGGGCGATGTTCGACTCGTTCAGGTACCACGGGCGCACTGAAGCGCTGGTGCAGATCGAGTCGGCGAGGTGGAAGCACCGCCACCTGACCACGGAATACCTACTGGATAAAACGGGAGCGCTGCCGAAAGCACGCGGGATCGCGGGGTTCCGGAAACTCATCGAATACGCGACGGATACGTCAGCGAGTGCGTTGGAGACAATTGTGCGCGACGCAATCCTGCGCGCGATCGCAGACGGAACGCTTACCGGGGTGGTCACGCTCGAGTTCCAGGTTGGCCTGCGGATTCGGGAACGTGACGGCCGCCCGATGATGGCCTGGGCGGACATACTGATCAACGGGTTTCTCGTTGTGGAGGCAGACGGTCTCGAGAAGACGAGCGGGGTGATGGGGGATGCAGCGAGCATGCTTCGCGACGAACTCGAGCGCGAAACCCAGCTTCAAAACCAGGGCGCAGTTGTCAGGCGGGTGAGGTGGGACCGTGCAACGTCCACTGAGTTCATCGCGTCGCTGCAGACTGTGATCGACAGCAGCCCCGGCGTGAGGGAGTTACCGAATCGGGTGGACGTGAACTATCGCGACTGGTTGGAGGAGTTAGAACAACGCGCGGCATAATCTGCTCGTGCTCAAACCGCGCACGCCACCGCCTATGTATGCTCTACGTCACACTCATAACCTAGGAGGACACTATGTGGTTTGACGGATATCTACGGCAATTCGGAAACCGGCTGGAGGACTTCCTTTCAGTAGCAGTCCCCGAAGCGCTCGCAGAATTGACGCCTTCCCAACGGGAGCAAGTTACCAATGGCGTAGACGAGTTTCCCTTTGAAATCGTGCTCGAAATTCTCAACTCTAAACACAGCCATGAAGACACCGTCTCCCGCATCCTGGCCATAACCGGAACATGGATGAATGCCGCATCAGGGAGCCAGTGGACTGTTGGTCCTCTCAGCAGCACTGCTTACTCAGAGCGAGTAGGTGTAGGTGTTAGGTGGGGCGAGCTCGCATTTTCACCGTTGTTAGGTATCTCGGAGAACCTTGTCGATACATTTCCCACCTGGCCGGGCGTACTCATGGAATTTGCTCGCATGCAAGAGGACGATCGCGACTATTTCCGTCAGAGAATGCAGGAAATCCTCGAAGAGACCTAGTACCAGCGCTCGAGGACGGCGGCGACGCCGTGTTCGTCGTTGGTGGCGGTGACGTGGTCGGCGGCGTCCTTGAGTTCGGGTTTGGCGTTAGCCATGGCCACGCCGGTGCCCGCCCACTGGATCATCTCCAGGTCGTTGGGCATGTCGCCGAACGCGATTGTCTCGGCGGCGGTAAGCCCGTAGCGGTCGGCGAGGTATTGGGCGCCGGTGGCTTTGTTGGCGCCGGGTCGCGAGATTTCGATGAGGCCTTCGTCCATGGAGTAGGTGAGGTGGGCGACGGTGTCGTCGATAAGCGGTGCGATGATGTCGTACATCTCGGCGGAGGTCATGTCGGGGCAGCGGACCAGCAGTTTCGCGGCGGGCACCTCGATGAGCGTTTGCTTATCGACGACACCAAACCGACTATCCCACGCATCCGGGTTGTACTCCGGCGTGATCAGGAAGCATTCGTCCTCCGGGTCGAGGGCTGAGGAGCCGACGCGTTCGACGCCGTAGCCGTGGTAAACGCCAGCAAGTGCGCGTTCGACGTCGTGGAGGATTTCGCCCATGGTGTCGGGGGTGAGTTCGTGGGTGTGGAGGACGCGGTCCTCGGTGGGGTCGTAGACCACTGCGCCGTTGGCGCACACGCACACGGGTGCGACCGGGAGCTGCTCGAGCACCGGGATGAGCCAACGGTGGGGGCGGCCGGTGGCCAGGCCGAAGTGAGCGCCGCTGGAAATCGCACGGGTTACCACGTTGCGCAGGCGCGGGGTGACGCGGCCGGCGGAGGTGATGAAGGTGCCGTCGATGTCAGAGATGATCAGGCGGGGTGCGGTGTCCGGCAGCGAGGTGGTCATGGTTTCCGGCCCTTCTTCGCGGCTTTCTCGGCGCGTTCCTCGGCGTGGATCCGGTCGGCCTCCTCAATAGTGGGTGCGGTGCCGCCGAGGGCGGCGGGCAGCCAGGGCTCACCTGTGCCGGGGCCGGCGAGTGCGGTGTATTCGGTGCGGGATTCGTCGAGAAGCAATTGCATCTGGCGTTTGAGTTCCGCGGTGTCGGCCTCGGCGTCACCGGTGAGTTCGACGGGTGCGCCGTAGCGGACGATGACCGGCACATTACGGAAGTGTTTCGGCAGGTCCTTGGTCCAAATGCGTTGCGATCCCCAGATCACGCACGGGATGAGCGGCACACCGGCCTGATGGGCGATGCGCGCGGCACCGGTTTTGAAACTGGCCAGTTCGAACGAGCGGGAGATGGTCGCTTCCGGGAAGATGCCCACCAGGTTGCCGCTGCGAAGTCGCTCCACGGCGGGCGCGATGGCGGTGCTGCCATGGGCGCGGTTGACCGGCACGTGATGCATCTTGCGCAGCAGACGCCCGAGGACGGGTACGTCGAAGACTTCCTGTTTGGCCATGAAGCGCACGAGGCGCTCGCCGCGCAGGTAGGGGCCGGTGCCCATGAGGATGAAGTCGGCGTAACCGGTGTGGTTACCGGCGATAAGCGCGCCGCCCTCGGTGGGGACGTGTTCGGCGCCGATGACGGTGACGTCGATGTTCAACGCCCGCATCACGCGCCGTAGCGTACCCACGAGCCCCTGGTAGAAGCGCTCCACCGCCTCCTCACGGTGGGCTGGGCTTTCAGTAAAGCGTTGCGGGACGTTGAATCCACGGTAGGCGCGCAGTTTCATTAGGGCGTGAGCACTTCCTTGCCCACCCACGGACGTAGCGCCTCAGGCACGCGCACGGAACCGTCGGCCTGCTGGTTGTTCTCCAGGATGGCGACGAGCCAGCGGGTGGTGGCCAGGGTGCCGTTGAGGGTTGCGGCGATCTGGGTCTTGCCGTCGGCATCGCGGTAACGGGTCTGCAGGCGGCGTGCCTGGAAGGTGGTGCAGTTCGAGGTAGACGTCAGTTCGCGGTAGGTGTTTTGCGACGGCACCCACGCCTCCGTATCAAACTTACGGGCTGCAGAGGAGCCCAGGTCGCCGGCGGCGACGTCGATGATGCGGTACGGCACCTCAACGGCGGCGAGCATGTCGCGCTCCAGGCCAAGGAGCTTCTGGTGCATCTCCTCTGCGTCTTCCGGCTTGCAGTACGCAAACATTTCGAGTTTGTCGAACTGGTGGACGCGCAGAATGCCCTTCGTGTCCTTGCCGTAGGAGCCGGCCTCGCGGCGGAAGCAGGAGGACCAGCCGGCGTAGAGCAGCGGGCCATCGGACAGGTCGATGATCTCGTCCTGGTGCAGGCCAGCGAGTGCAACCTCGGAGGTGCCGACGAGGTACATGTCGTCGCGCTCCAGGTAGTAAATCTCCTCGTCGTGCGCGTCGAGGAAGCCCGTGCCCTGCATGATGTCCGGGCGTACCAGCACCGGCGGGATCATGAGCTTGAAGCCGGCCTCGCGGGCCTTCTGCGCGGCGAGCATGAGCATGCCCAGCTGCATCCAGGCGCCGTCACCGGTGAGGTAGTAGAAACGCGCGCCGCCGACCTTGGTGCCGCGCTTCATGTCGATCAGGCCGAGCGGCTCGGCGAGGTCCAGGTGGTCCTTGACCTCAAAGTCGAACTCGGGGACCTCGCCGACGTGCTCGAGCACCACGAAGTCCTCTTCGCCGCCAGCCGGGGCGCCCTCGATGACGTTGGCGATGGAGTACTGCAGCTTCTCCAGCTTCTCCTGCGCCTCAGCTTCCGCCGCTTCGGCTTCCTTCACGCGGGCCTTCAACTCGTTAGAGCCCTCCAGCAGCGCTGGGCGGTCCTCCGGGGCTGCCTGGCCAATCTTTTTACCGAACGCTTTCTGCTCGGCGCGCAGCTCATCCGCTGCTTGGATCGCAGAGCGTCGGGCTTCGTCGGCGGCCAGGAGCTCGTCGACAAGCGCTGGGTCCTCTCCGCGAGCTCGCTGGGACTCACGGACTGCCTCGGGGTTTTCGCGCACACGCTTCAGATCAATCACAGTTGCATACCTTACCTTGTCCGCCGACGCGCGTACGCCGATCCGCAATCCGGTCATAACCAGTGCGCTATGGTGGCCTTATGCCCACCCGGATCACAGACGGCCCCGTGCCCAAGCATGAGCAGCTGCGCGCGATTATCGACGAACTGATCTCCACCGAGCTCTCCCCCGGCGACCCCCTGCCTGGCGAGCGGGCATTAGAAGAGGCCTACGGCGTATCCCGCATCACGGTGCGCCGCGCGATCGGGGATCTTGTGTCCGCTGGACGTTTGCGCAGGGTACGCGGCAAAGGCACGTTTGTGGCGCCTGCCCCGCTGGTGAGCCGCCTGCACCTGGCGAGTTTTTCGGACGAGATGCGGGCGCAGCGGGTGGAGGCGTCGTCGAGAATCTTGCTCTCTGAGCGCACCACCCCGCCGGACGCGGTGGCGACGTTCTTCGGCACCCCGCCGACCACTGAGCACATCCGCCTGCGGCGCCTCAGGCTTGGCGACGGCGAACCCTACGCCGTCGACGACGCCTGGTACAACTCCATCCTTGTGCCTGACCTGCTGGAAAACGATGTCTACCACTCCGTGTACACCCTGCTGGAAAACGAATACGGGCTCGGCATTACGGAAGCGGAGCAGACCGTCACCGCCGTCACGGCAGGCCCCGACAACGCACCGCTTCTCGACGTCACCCCGGACACCGCCCTCCTCCACATCCTGCGCTACGCCCGCAGTGGCACCAGCAACGTGGAGTATTGCTCCTCGGTGTACCGCACGGACCGCTACCGGCTGACTACACGGGTCGCCCGCGAAGTGGAATAATGGTGCGCCATGGCTTCGAAACAGACCGCGCTGCGCGCCTTCCTCATCGCCACCCTGGCGGGCACGGTGGGCGCCGGCACCTACGGACTGACCGCCGATAGTTCCGGCTCCGCGGACCAGGCGGGCGGCTCGCCTACCTCGAGTTCTGTTGCGGAGGCGGCGTCGTTCACCACCGCCGACGCGGGCTCGTGCCTGACCTGGCAGGTCGCCGAGGACGGCACCCGCACCAACTTCGAGCAGGCGGATTGCGCCGGCGAGCACCGCTTCGAGATTGCCAAGCGCGAGGACTTGGCAACCTACCCCACCTCTGAGTTCGGGCCCGAGGCGCCGCTGCCAAACCAGACCCGCCAGGCCCAACTGCGCGAGGAACTCTGTGGCGCTGCAACCCTGCGCTACCTGGACGGCAAGTACGACCCGAACGGGCGCTACTCCATCGCCCCGATCCTGCCGCCGGCCGACGCGTGGCAAAACGGGGACCGCACCATGCTGTGCGGCCTGCAAGAAACCGACAGCAACGGCGAGCCGGTGCTCACCTCCGGCAAGGTTGCGGACGCGGACCAGGCCCGCGTGTTTGAGGCCGGCGAGTGCGTGGCCATCGACGCCGCCAACTCCCTGTCGGTGGTGCCATGCGACAAGCCGCACCAGCTGGAGATCACCAGCCGCGTCAACCTGGCGAAGCACTTCGCAGACCACACCCCGTCCGTCGAGGAGCAGGACAAGTACCTCGGCGACGTGTGCACTCAGGCCGCGCAGGATTACCTGGGCAGCGAGGAGGCGCTGTACCAGATCGCGCTGCGCCCCTTCTGGACCTCGCAAACCCCGGCCGCCTGGGAGGGCGGTTCCCGCAGCGCCAATTGTGCGTTGATGTTCTCGCGCCCGGAGGGCCAGTTTGCCAACCTCACCGGGTCTGCGACGCAGGGCCGCGAGCATTTGCTTATCGACGACGCCCCGCCACCCGCACGCCCCGAACGCCGCCCGTTACGCTCTGAGCAGCAGGCGAACCAGTCGCAGGCCCCGGCACCTGCGCCTTCGCCTGCGCCGGAAGCGCCTGCCCCCGAAGCGCCTGCCCCCGAAGCGCCTGCGCCTGCACCTGAGGCTCCGGTGCAGTTCTGATGATGGCCCCGGTCAGCGACGAACTGTTCGAGGAGATGATCAACGACGCGTTGGACACCATCCCGGACCGCTTCGCCGAACATATGCAGAACATGGTGATTTTGGCCCGCGACTTCAACCCCGACGACCCCACACTGCTCGGGCTTTTCGAGGGCGTGCCGCTGACCGAGCAGCACTCCAACCACTCCGGGTTCCTGCCCGATGCGGTGTTCATCTACAAAAACGCACTCGAAGCCATCTGCACTGACGAGGAGCAGTTGCGCCACGAGGTGAAGGTCACCGTCCTGCACGAGGTCGGCCACTACTTCGGGTTAGAGGAGCACGAGCTGCACGCCCTCGGCTGGGGTTAGGCCTTCGGCCAGCTTCCGAGCATGCGTATCTGCGTCGCCTGCTCCCCCACGGCGGCAACCGCTTGGGCGATGGGGTCGTCGTCAATGTGGCCCACGAGGTCGACGAAGAAGTTGTAGGTGTTGGGCTCTTTGCGGGTCGGGCGCGACTCGATGCGCGACATGTCCACCCCGCGCACCGCGAATTCCTGCAGCGCGCCGACCAGGGTGCCTGGTTTGTTGGGGGTGCGGAAGACGATGGCGGTGCGGTCGTTGCCTGTTGCGGCCGGTACCTTGCCTTGCTTACCGACGAGCACAAACCGCGTCCGCGCCGTCTCCATATCCGCCACCCCACGGGCGTGAACGTCCAGGCCGAACAGGTCCGCGGCGCGCTCGGGCGCGGCCGCCACGTCCGCCTCGCCGTCCGCGACCATCTTCGCCGCGGCCGCGTTCGAGGACGCCGGGACGAACTCCACGCCCGGCGCGTGCTCACCAACCCAGCGTTTGACCTGGCTGTACGCCACCGGGTGGGTGGCCAAGCGGCGGGCGCTCTCAAGGGTTTCGCCCGCGCGTGTCATGATGGCGAACGCGATGGACAGTTCCGTCTCGGCGTAGATTTGCACGCCGGGGGTGTCCACGAGCGCGTCGGCGGTGGTGGTCACCGCACCGTCGACGGAGTTCTCGATCGCGCACACCGCCCAATCGGTCTTGCCTTCCGCGACCGCTTTGAGCGCCGCCGCAGGCGAGTCAACCGGGACGAACTCGGCTTGGCCTGTGGAGTCGAAGCGGCGCGCCGCCTCCTCGGTGAAGGTGCCCTCGGGTCCGAGATACGCAATTCGTGTCATTTCTTCTCCTGTGCTGTTTCTTCAGCGAGTAGCGCGTAGGTGATCAGCCAGTGTGTGGCCATGAAGTTGGTGCCGGTGAGGTGGGGCACGGTGGTGTCGATAAGCATCTGCGTGCCCTCTGGCTTACCGATGGCCCGCAGCAACCACGCCCGCGTCAGCATTAGCCCGAGCAGATGGGCCTGCTGGCCGTCCTCGGGGTCGTTGACCTGGAGCGGGGTGGCGTAGAACTCCAGCGCACCCGGAGTGAAGAAGCAGTCTAGCCAGGCGGGGAAATCCTCGCCGAGTACGCGCTGCATCAGGGCTGCCTGCGCCAGCCCGTTGGGGACGAAGTCGTGGCCGGACAGTTCCCAGGTGTGTGGGTAGGCGTGGTCGTTGTGGAACCAGGCGCGGGCGGTGTCGTCGCAAAGCAAGCGGAGCTTGTGGAGGCCGAGTGCGTCGGCGGCGTCGATGATCAGCAGCAAAGCGAGCGCCGAGTTGCTATGCACGCCGTGGCGCACCGGCAACTGCTGAGTGCCAAGCCAGGCGGTGATGTTCTCCTCCAGTTGGCGGGCCAGCGGCGCCATCGCGGCCTCCCATGGGGTGCCGAGCGTGACCTTGCACAACTGCAGCGCCCACGCCCAGCCATACGGCCGCTCGTACAGCGGGTGCTCGCGCAGGTAGGCGGCCTCGGCGGCGATGTTGTTGGCGGTCAGGCGCTGGTTGAGCAGGTCGGTGAGCGAGGGGTCGTCGACTAGCTTGTGCAACTTCACCCCGCTGGCCAGCATGTGCACGCACGAATGCCAGTCGAAAGACCCCCAAAACGCCGGGTGCAGGCGGCGCGGGGTGACATCCGTGTCGGCCGGCCCGAGGCTCGCGTGGTGCATCGCCGCCGGATACTCCCGGCCGACGACCTCGACGACAGTGCGCGCCCACAATTCGTGCATGGCGCTAAAGTTACCGCATGCAACGGCGCCTGAAGATAGAGATCCTGCTGGTCCTCGCCGTCACATTCGGCACCGCGGGCCTGCGCGCAGCCCTGCGCCTGATCGACTCGCTGCTCAAAGCCCCGCTCAACCAACAAACCACCACAATTTACGACGCCACCTCCACCATCCCGTGGCTCGACCTCGCCCTCCAGGCATGCTCGGCGCTGACCCTGTTCGCGTGGGGTGGACTCGCATGGTTTCTTCTCGACGACCGAACGCACCCACCGCGCCTACCTCGCCTCCCCGACCTCGCCCGCGGCGCCGGATTCGCAGCCCTGATCGGCCTGCCCGGGCTCGCGTTTTACGTCGCCGCCGTACACCTCGGCCTGTCCAAAGTTGTCGTACCGACCACCGAAGCCGTGCAGGTCCCGACCTCCCTGCTGTGGTCGCTCGCCAACGGCTTCGGCGAAGAAATCGTCGTGGTGATGTACCTGGTCACCCGCCTGCGCCAACTCGGGTGGAAGCCCTGGCAGTTCATCGCCGCCTCAGCCGTACTGCGCGGGTCCTACCACCTGTATCAGGGCATCTCGGCGGGCCTGGGCAACATCGTCATGGGCGTGGTGTTCGCCTGGTACTTCCACAAAACCGGTCGCATCTGGCCGCTGATCATCGCCCACTTCCTCATCGACGCCGTGGCGTTTATCGCCTACCCACTCCTCGACCTGTCGTGGCTCGGAATCTAACCACACGCGTCACACTGGTTACACTGTTTTTATGTCAACGACGCCCCACTCCAACGACCCCCGCGACAACGCGGGCGAGTTCGTCCTGGGCAAAGACGGAAAACCCATCGTCGACCGCTACGGCCGGCCCGTCCGCCGCCGGACCTCGCAGACAGCGCGGCCTACTCAGTCTGCACGGCCTTCCGAATCCGAATACCGTGCGGAGCGCCGCGTCGAGCCGGGCCACACCGTGTACGAGCCGCGTCCCGCCTACGAGCCACGTCGCGCACCCCAGTACCCGCCGCGCGAAACTTCAAGGCCGGTGCAGTACCGGCCCGCTCAACGGCCCACACAGCGCCCGGTGCAGCGCCCGGTGCAGCGTCAGGCACCCCGTGATGAACGGCCGATGCCGCTGCAGGTGTCCAAGAGGAGGGAAAGGTCGGCGGGGCGTCGTCGTCAAGCAAAACGCCCTGGCTGCGCCAGCATCATCGCGCTCATCGTCGTGATCGCGCTCGCGTCCGTCCTCCTTACCGACGCCCGCCTCAACCGCGTCGCCGCACTCCCCGACGAACAAATCGGCAATACAGCCGGCACCAACTGGCTCCTCGTCGGTTCCGACTCACGCACGGGCCTGAGCGAACGCGATGTCGAACGGCTCGGCACCGGCGGCGACATCGGCTCTACACGCACCGACACCATTATGCTGCTCCACCTGCCCCTACGCGGCAAAGCAACCCTGATGTCCATCCCGCGCGACTCCTACCTGCCAGTACCCGGATACGGCTACGACAAAATCAACGCCGCGTTCGCCCTCGGCGGCCCCGAACTCCTCGTGCAGACCGTCGAGCAAAACACCGGGCTACACATCGACCGCTACGCCGAAATCGGCATGGGCGGCATCGCCGGCGTTGTCGACGCCGTCGGAGGCGTGGAAATCTGCGTTGCCGAACCTATCGACGACCCCCTCGCCAACCTGTTCGTCGAGCCCGGCTGCCAAAAGATGGACGGCCCCACCGCACTCGGCTACGTACGCACCCGCGCTACCGCCCAAGGCGACCTCGACCGCGTCGTCCGCCAACGCGAATTCCTCAGCGCATTGACCTCACGAGTGTTCTCACCTGCGGTGTTCCTCAACCCGTTCCGTGTTGGACGCCTGCTATGGGTCGCGCCAACCCTGCTCACCGTCGGTTCCGGCGACCACGTTTGGAACCTCGCCCGCATCGCCTTCGCTATGCGCGGCGGCCTTGACACCGAGACCGTGCCCATCGGCGGCTTCGACGACACCGAAGTGGGCAACGTGGTGCTCTGGGACGACGAGGCAGCCGAAGCCCTGTTCGCCCGGCTGCGGTAGCGGCTGGTTGGCGGCCGGTTGGCGGGTGGGCCGGCTGCGCCTCCTTTCCCCCGCCCCCGCCCCTCCCACACATGGTGAGAACACAACGGTGAAGACGCGTAAAAACTCGCAAGCTCTCCGTTGCGTTCTCACCATCTGTGGTGGTGGGGTCGGTGGGGGCGGCGTCGCAAAGCTAAACGGCGCCTCCTACACGGTGCATTTCGTCGAAAATCAGCGAAATGAGCTGTGTTGGATGTACCGTTTGGGGCCAGCACCCAACCGAACCACCCCGCCACGCACGAAAAAGCCGGCCGCCGGGCGCAAACCCGGGGACCGGCTTAGAGCAGTAAGCGCTTACTGCTCGTCTGGTCGCACGACCGTCGAGCCAGAGCCAGCACCAGCAGCACCTGCGGTGCCCTCAACGCCTGGCCACTTGCCGGCGGCGATGAGCTCGTTCTTGCGCTCAACCCAGAAGTCGGCGTTCTTGATGCCGAGGGCCTCGGGGTCGAAGTGCGGGTCGATACCGGCCTTCTTCTGGCGGCGGTAGTCCCACAGACACTTGAGGGCCGGGACCTGCAGGAAGAGGATGGCGACGATGTTGAGCCATGCGGTTGCGCCCACGCCGATGTCGCCGAGTGCCCACGCGTTGCCCGGGGTAGTGGTTGCGCCGATGAACACCGCAGCGATGATCAGGACGCGTAGGCCCCAGATGATGGCCTTGCGGGCGCCTTCGTTCTTTACCCAGCGGTTGAGGTAGACGGAGTTGGTTTCTGCCATGTAGTAGTACGCCAGCACGGTGGTGAAGGCGAAGAACATGATGGCCAGCGCGATGAAGGATGGGCCGAGGCCGGCGGAGAAGGAGTTCAGGCCTTCTTGGACGAAGCCGGGGCCGACGGGCACGCCGTCGGGAAGCGAGCCGTCGTAGACTACGGCGCCGTCTTCGGACTGGCCTTCGAACACCTTGTACATGTCGGTGGAGATGATGATGAAGGCGGTTGCGGAGCAGACGAAGAGGGTGTCGATGTAGACGGCGAATGCCTGGACGAAGCCCTGCTTGGCCGGGTGGGAGACTTCGGCGGCTGCTGCGGACTGCGGGCCGGTGCCCTGGCCTGCTTCGTTGGAGTAGATGCCGCGTTTGACGCCCCACATGATGGCTGCGCCGAGCATGCCGGAGAATGCTGCTTCCTTGTCAAAGGCGGAGCGGAAGATGATGCCGAAGACTTCGGGGATGTCGGAGGCGTTGGCGAAGAGGACGACGATGGCGATGATGATGTAGATGGCGGCCATGAACGGGACGACCATGGATGCGAAGTTCGCGATGCGCTTCACGCCGCCGATGATGATGAAGGCGAGGAGGATCGCCATGACGGCTGCGGAGATCTTGACGTCGATGCCCCATGCGTTGTCCACGGCTGCGGCTACGCCGTTGGCCTGGATGCCGGGGAGGAAGTAGGAGGTTGCCAGCAGCATGCAGATTGCGAAGATGATGGCGTAGACCAGCATGAATGGTGCGGCGGTGGTGTGCTTGTAGGCCTTTTCGATGTAGTAGGCCGGGCCACCACGGTATTCGCCGGTGTCGCGGTCGGTTTCTTTGTAGATCTGGGCGAGGCAGCACTCGATGAACGAGGTTGCGGAGCCGAGTAGGGCGACGAGCCACATCCAGAAGACGGCACCCGGGCCACCGAAGGCGATGGCGGTGGCGACGCCGGCGATGTTGCCGACGCCGACGCGGCCGGCAAGGGAGATCATCAGCGATTGGAACGAGGAGATACCTTCTTCGGACTTTTCGCCGGATTTGAGTTGGCGGATCATGTCGGGCAGGCAGCGGATCTGCAGGAACAGGGTGACGAGTGTGAAGTATGCGCCTGCGCCGAGGCACAGGAATACCAACCAGTTGGACCAAATGAGGCCATTGAGGGTGTCGATGAACCCTTCCATGGCGCCCTCCTTTTGTTTGTGTGCTGGGGTTTTCTTGAACGTCGTTTCAAGTAACTAGAGAATCTAGACCATCACTTTGTGCTGTGTGTCACTTTTTGTGTAAAAATTATTCTTCGGCACCAAAAATATTCGGCCCCAATTGTTGGGCAGACGTTGCGGACGCCGCTGCAGTATTGAAAGGATGTTTATGGAACCCGCTGGTAAGCGCACGAATCGCTTGCGTAAGTACTCGCCTGCTTGGCCGGTAAAGGACTTGCCCGCAAGTTCGCATGTGCTTGACGACGACTCCACGCCCCCGGCTGATACCAATCCCGACATCACCCCCGATGCGGATGTGAAGCCGAAGGCGGCGTGGCGTTTCTTTGTCTACAGCGCCATCGGCATCTTCGCGTTTTTCGTGCCGTTTTCTATTAATGGTTCGAAGTCGACGATCCTGCTGGATCACATCGTCACGTGGATCACCACGACCCTCGGCGAGGGGACCCGCTTCCTGGCGTTGGCGGCGATCGTCGCTGGCACGATCTACCAGTTCGTCACTGGACGCTGGAAGGAGGACTACGCGCGCATGGCCTTTGCGGCGTTGTCCGTGTTGGCGATTGTGCTGTGTGCGATGTTGACGTTTGGGTTCGGCCCGGAGTGGTTGTTCAACCCGGATATTGGTCCGTTCATCCTGGATAAGTTGGTGATCTCGGTCGGCCTGCTGATTCCGGTCGGCGCGATTTTCTTGGGTTTGCTGGTGGGCTTTGGCCTGATGGAGTTCATTGGCGTGATGGTGCAGCCGATCATGCGCCCGGTGTTCCGCACTCCGGGCAAGTCTGCGGTGGATGCGGTGGCGTCATTCCTTGGTTCCTACTCGCTGGGCCTGTTGATCACGGATCGTATGTATAAGAACGGCAGCTATAACGGGCGTGAGGCGTCGATTGTTGCTGCAGGTTTTTCTACGGTGTCGGCCACGTTTATGGTGATCGTCGCTAAGACGCTCGACATCATGGAGCACTGGATCGCGTACTTCTTTATCGCCTTCATCATCACGTTTATCGTGACGGCGATTACGGTGCGTATCCCTCCGATTTCGCGCATTCCGGAGGATTATTACCCGGGGGCGACGCCGCATCCGGAGAAGGAGATCACCGGTAACCGTTTCAAGGCGGCATGGCGTGAGGCGAAGATTGAGCTCAACCGTGCGGATTCGTTGGGCAAGGTGTTGTGGACGAACTTCCGCGACGGTTTGGTCATGGCGGTGCAGGTCACGCCGGGCATCATGTCGGTTGGCGTGATTGGCCTGGTGCTGGCGACGTACACCCCGGTGTTCAAGGCCGTTGGCGTGGTGTTCTATCCGGTGGTGTGGTTGCTGCGTCTGCCGGATCCGTGGGCAACGTCGGGTGCGCTGGCGACCGGCTTGGCGGAGATGTTCCTGCCGGCCACGCTGACGGCGGGTTCGGATGACATGGTGTTGAAGTTCACCATTGCTGTGGTGTGCGTGAGCCAGATTTTCTTCTTCTCGGCGATGGTGCCGGCGGTGTTGGCGACGGACATTCCGCTGAACATCGTGAAGATGGTCATCATTTGGTTCATCCGCGTGGTGCTCACCGTGATCATTACGGTGCCCGTCGCCTACCTGCTGTTCTAAGGGGCGTTTGCTTAGCGACGACGCCCTGCCGTCGCCGTTACCGCATCGTCGATAAGCCGTGCTGCGGCTTTGGCGGTGCGGTTATCTACGTCGAAATCGGGGTTGAGTTCGACAACATCCAGCAGCGCGACGCGGCCGGTGGCGGCGACGGCGGAGACCATGGCGCGCAGTTTCGCGTAGTCCACGCCGAAGCCCGCGGGGGCGGACACACCCGGCGCGACGGCGGCGGGAAGGACGTCGAGGTCGATGGAGAGGTGGATCGGCAGGTCGCCGTCGACGGAGGCGAGGGCGCGGTAGACGGCTTCGCGCATCGACATTTCAGCAAGTTCGGTGTCCAGCACGGTGGTCACACCGAGGTCGTCGGCGGTGTCGAAGAGCACCTTGGTGTTGTTGGGCTGGGAGATGCCGAAGACGGAGTAGTCGAAGTCGCTGCCCGCTAGGTCGGCGATCTGGCGGAAGGGTGTGCCGGAGGTGGGTCGGCTGGCGGTGCGCAGGTCGAAGTGGGCGTCGAAGTTGATGATCTGCATCGGGCCGATGGCCTCGTAGGCGCCGCGGTGGGTGGCAAAGGAGGTTTCGTGTCCGCCGCCAAGCACGACAGTCATGCCGTCTGTGCCCTGGGCTGCGACGAGGTCGCGGACCTTGTCTGAAAGGGTCCGTTGCGCGGTTTCGAGGTCGTCGTTTTGGGTGGTGACGGTGCCGGCGTCGATAAGCGTGCGCTCGTCGTGAATAGCGAGGGAGCCGAGTGCGGCGCGCAACGCGTCGGGGCCCTGGGCGGCGCCTTGGCGGCCGCCGTTGCGCTCAACGCCTTCGTCGGAGGCAAAGCCGATGAGGTGCACGGCTCCTTCGTGCGGTTCGGCGTTGGTGGAGACCTCGCTGTGCCAGCGGGCGTGCTCGGCGCCGGGGCCGTCGTCGCGGCCGGTCCAGTCGGGTGCGGGTGCGAAAAGTGGTGCTGTGACTGTATTCATGCCACACGAGCCTAGCGTCGGGGCATACTGAGAGGCGATGAATAAGCCCCAGGTTCCCGCTGCGCACAATGTGCTGCGCATCCTGTCGCTGCTGTCCACTACAGATGCGCCGATTTCTGCGACCCGTATTCAACGCGAGTTGGAGCTGCCCCGTTCGACGACGTACCACTTGCTGCGCGAGTTGGAGGATTCCGGCTTTGTGGTGCACTTGAAAAACCCGGGCACGTACGGGTTGGGCCTGGCGGCGTACCGGATGTCGCAGGCGTACACCACGCAGCAGCCGCTGGTGCGCCTGGCGGCGAAGCCTCTGGCGCGTATTGCTGCGCTTGCTGGGGGTTCGGCGCACCTGACGCGTCTCGCCGGTTCGGAGATTGTGTATCTGCACGAGGTGCGTTCGCCGGGGGCGGTGTCGTTGGTGACGGAGGTTGGTGTGCGTCTGCCGGCGTTGGCTACCGCGTCGGGTCGCATCATGCTCGCGTATTTGCCGGACGCGGAGTTGCGCGCGGTGTTCACGTCGTCCGGCGAGCGTCGTCGGTACAGCGAGGTCAAAGCGCAGCTTGTCGACGTCCGCGAGCACGGCTGGGAAGGCGAATGTGAGGAAGTCTCGCGCGGGCAGGAGTCGGTCGCGGTGGCGGTGCTGGACCACTTGGGGCGTCCGGCGGCGGCGCTTGCGGCGACGTTTCCTGTGGGTAGTGCCGATAAGCAGGAGCTTCTCGGAGCGCTGACGGATGCTTCGGCCCGCTTGCGTACGCAGTTTTTTGGTAATCGTTGAGGACTACAACGGTGTGATCTAGCATCGCACGCATGGCAACTATTAACCCCGTCACAGTAGGCATCGGCGCGCTGTCCGTTGAGGACGTCGTCGCCGTCGCGCGCTACGGCGCAAACGTTGAGATCGATCCGGCGGCGCTCGAGGAAATCGCCGCTACCCGTGAGCGCATCGAGGAGCTCGCTGCGGACCCGACCCCGGTCTACGGCGTCTCCACTGGCTTTGGCGCCCTGGCCACGAAGCACATCCCGGAAGATATGCGCGCGCAGCTGCAGGTATCGCTGGTGCGCTCCCACGCCGCGGGCTCCGGCCCGGAGGTGGAAGAAGAGGTCATTCGCGCGCTGATGCTGCTGCGCCTGTCCACGCTGTGCACGGGCCGCACGGGTGTGCGCCCGGTGGTGGCGGAGACCTACGCCGCCGCGCTGAACGCTGGGATCACGCCGGTGGTGCGCGAGTACGGTTCACTGGGTTGCTCCGGCGACTTGGCGCCGCTGGCCCACTGCGCCCTGGCCCTGCTGGGCGAGGGCGAGGTCCGCGTCAAGGGTGGCGAAATCGTTCCAGCCGCTGACGCCCTTGCCCAGGCCGGCATCGAGCCGCTGGTTCTGCGCGAAAAGGAAGGCTTGGCGCTGATCAACGGCACCGATGGCATGCTCGGCATGCTGTGCCTGGCCATCGCGGACCTGCGCGAGGCGGCCAAGGTTTCGGACATCGCAACCGCGATGAGCGTGGAGGGCCTCAACGGCACGCTGTCCGTTTTCGACGACGACCTGCAGCAGCTGCGCCCGCACCCGGGCCAGGCGGATGCCGCGTACAACATCCGCACCGTGGCGGCGGATTCGCCGATCCTGGCGGCCGCACTCGAGGACTTCAAGGCTAACGACGTGCAGGATGCGTACTCGATCCGTTGCACCCCGCAGGTCGCCGGCGGTTTCCGCGACACACTGACGTACGTGACCACGGTGGCGGACCGCGAGCTCGCCGCCGCGAACGACAACCCGGTGGTGGCCAAGGACGGCCGTGTCGCCTCGAACGGCAACTTCCATGGCGCACCAGTGGCGTACGTGTTGGACTTTTTGGCGATTGTGGTGGCGGATTTGGCGTCGATTAGCGAGCGCCGCACCGACCGCTTCCTCGACCCCGCACGCAACCGCGGCCTCAACGCCTTCCTCGCGGGCGACCCGGGCGTGGATTCCGGCCACATGATCGCCCAATACACGCAGGCAGGCATTGTCAGCGAGCTCAAGCGCAACGCAGTTCCGGCATCTGCGGACTCGATCCCGTCGTCAGCGATGCAGGAGGACCACGTCTCGTTGGGTTGGTCGGCGGGCCGCAAGTTGCGCCGCAGCATCGACGGCCTGCAGCGCGTCCTTGCAGTAGAGATCCTTACCGCCGCGCGTGCGCTGGACATGCGCGAGGGTGAGCCGTCCGTCGGCACCGGTGCAGCTCTGGCCACGCTGCGTAAGCATGTGGAGGGCCCGGGCACCGATCGTTTCCTGGCCCCGGAGATTGAGCATTCCGTGCATTTGGTCAAGGGCGGCGATTACGTCACGGCCGTTGAGGCGGTTGTGGGCACACTTCGCTAAACCGCACTACTCAACGGGCGGCGCCGCAGCATCGGCGCCGCCCGTTTTCTATTACGCATCACCAATAGTCTGGGAACCCAGACAACTGGCGACACTGCCCCCTTTGTTACCACGGGAAACTCCATACACTGTCGCCTACATCATTAACCCCCGCAGATTGTGATTGGAGTCTCACCATGGCTGGCCGGTACCCGAATGGCGATTTCTACGACTTTGAAAGCGAACTGTCCACAGAGGAAAAGGACATCCTCTACAACGTCCGCGATTGGGCAAAGGAGAAGGTGCTTCCGATCGCGGTGGACTACTGGAACCGTTCGGAGTTCCCGCACGAGCTGCTGCCGTCGATAGGCGAGCTCAACATCATCAGCCTCGTACGCGGCCAGGGTCGCTCCCGCCTGCTCGCAGGCCTCGTCGCGGCGGAGATTCACCGCGCCGACGGTTCCGTAGGCACGTTTTTCTCCGGCCAGGATGGCCTGTTCACCGGCAGTATCGAGCTGCTCGGCTCCGAGGAGCAGAAGGAGCGCTGGCTGCCGGACCTCTACGCCGTGCGCAAAACCGGCGTGCTTGCGATCACGGAGCCGGAGGCCGGCTCCGACGTCGCCCAGGGCATGCGCACCACCGCCACCAAGGTGGATGGCGGCTGGATCCTCAACGGCGCGAAGCGTTGGATCGGCAACGCCACCTTCTCCGACTACGTCGCCGTCTACGCCCGCGACCCGGAGGACGAGCAGGTCAAGGGCTTCATCGTGGACACCACGTCCGAGGGCTACACGGCCACGCTGATGGAAAACCGCATTGCCATCCGCGCGGTGCAAAACGCCGACATCACCCTGGACAACGTGTTTGTTCCGGACAGCGACAAGCTCGAGGGGGCGAACTCGTTCAAGGACATCAACAAGGTGTTCAAGAGTGCACGCTCCACGGTGGGTTGGCAGGCCGTCGGTACGCAGATGGGCGCGCTCGACGTGGCACTCGGCTACGCGGATGAGCGCATCCAGTTTGGCAAGAAGATCTCCTCGTTCCAGCTCAACCAGAACAAGCTGGCCACCATGCAGGGCAACCTCGTTGCCTCCGAGTCGATGATGGCCCAGCTGGCCCGCATGGAGGACCGCGGTTCCGCGAACAACGAGCAGTCCGCACTGGCTAAGGCATTCACCTCGAAGCTCATGCGCGAGACGGTCGCGCTCGGCCGCGAGATCCTCGGCGGCAACGGCCTGATCTCGGATTACCGCATGGCGAAGATCTTCAACGACGCCGAGGCCATCTACTCCTACGAGGGCACCTACGACATCAACCAGCTCATCGTCGGTCGTTCCATCACGGGCGAATCGGCCTTCGTCTAGTCCACGCAGGAGGCAACACTATGAATGCACCACTCTCTGGAATCCGTGTCCTCGACCTTTCCCGCGTGCTCGCAGGCCCGTTTTGCTCGATGATCTTGGCGGATCTCGGCGCCGAGGTGGTCAAGGTGGAGTCGCCGTGGGGCGACGATTCGCGTCAGTTCGGCCCGTTCGTCGACGGCACGTCCGCCTACTACCGCCTGTTCAACCGCTCGAAGATGGGCATCACGCTGGATTTCAAAAACGACGACGACAAGGAGGTGCTGCGTGATCTGGTCCGCCGCGCTGATGTGGTCGTCGAAAATTTCCGCCCTGGTGTGCTTGAGAAGCTCGGCCTTGGACCGAAGGATTTGCTGGAGATCAACCCGCGCCTCGTGGTCACGAGCATCTCCGGCTTCGGCCAGACGGGCTCGCTGGCCAAGGAACCGGCGTACGACCTGGTTGCGCAGGCGATGAGTGGCCTGATGTCGATTACGGGTTGGCCGAACAGCAAGCCGACGCGCGTGGGCATCTCGCTGGGTGATCTCATCCCGGGCCTCTACGCCGCAATCGGCACGGTTTCGGCGCTCTACCAGCGTGAATCCACCGGCACCGGCCAGCATTTGGACCTTGCTATGTACGACTCGCTCATCTCCGTCATGGAGTCCGTGGGCATGCGCGCGCTTTACGACGACACCCCACCCACCCGCATCGGCAACGACCACGGCCTATCAGCGCCGTTTTCCACCTACGCCACGAAGGACGGCGACGTGGTCATCGCGATCACCACGAACCGCCTGTTTGAGCGCCTTTCCAACGCGCTTGGCATGCCGGAGTTGGCAACCGACCATCGCTTTGCAGAGCCGGTGGCCCGCTCCGACAACCGGGTTGCGCTGCGCGAACTGATCGAAGAAGCGCTGAGCACGAAGACACGCTCGGAGACCATCGCCCTGTTTGAAGAGCATGGCGTGCCCACCGCCCGCGTGTACGACCTGGACGAGGCGCTGCGTAGCCCGTTCGCCCAGGAGCGTGGCGTGGTGGTTGAAGAAACGGATGGGTTCCGCACCCTCGCCTCCCCGCTCAAGCTCGCCGGGATGGAAAAGCCGACGCCGGCGCCGGAGTTGGGGCAAGACAACGAACGTATCCAGTCCTGGTTGAGCGAAGATCCGCGCACCACCTGAGTTCCGTAAAGGAGCAGCACCATGGATGAAACGCAGACCCCACGTCGTGGTGGCAGCACCCGTTGGATTCCGGGCGACAATATTGCCGCCGTCCCGTCCCTTCCGCCCGAGCATGAGGTAGACAGCGCAGAGCCGAAGAACAAGTGGAGGTTTTTCCTCTACAGCGCGATCGGTTCCTTTGCGTTTTTCGTCCCGTTTACTGTCGGGGAGAAGAACACGATTTTGCTGGATCACATTGTTGGCTGGCTCCAGTCCTCACTCGCCGGCGCCCTGCCGTACATCACCTTGGTGATGATCACCGCCGGTGCCGTCTACCAATTCGCCACCGGTAAGTGGCGCGAGGATAAAGCGCGTGCCGTGTTCGCGTTCCTCTCCGCGTTGGCGGTGGTGTTGTGCGCGATGCTCGTGTTCAACTTCGGCCCCGCATTTCTTTTCGACGAACGCCTCGGCCCTTTCATCCTGAACAAACTCGTCATCCCCGTCGGCCTGCTTATCCCAGTCGGCGCCGTGTTTTTGGGTTTGTTGGTTGGCTTCGGCCTGATGGAATTCATCGGTGTGATGGTGCAGCGGTTCATGCGGCCGGTGTATCGCACGCCGGGCAAGTCTGCCGTTGACGCGGTGGCGTCCTTCCTGGGCTCGTATTCGCTGGGCTTGTTGATCACCAACCGCGTCTACCGCACCGGCGGATACACCGCCCGCGAAGCGTCGATCATCGCGGCTGGGTTCTCCACCGCGTCCGCAACGTTCATGGTGGTTGTGGCGCGAACGCTGGACCTGATGCACATCTGGGGCGTGTACTTCGCGGTCACACTGATCGTGTGCTTCCTGGTCACTATCGTCGTCGTCCGTATCCCTCCGCTGAGCACGATCCCGGACGACTACTACCCGGGCGCTACCCCGCAGCCGGAGGAGCGCGTGGAGGGCAACCTGTTCGCCGCCGCGTGGAAGGAAGCGAAGGCGTTTTTGGCGCAGGCGGAGTCGCTGCCAAAGACCATTTGGCGCAACTTCAAGGACGGCGTGATCATGACCATCCAGGTCATCCCGGGCATCATGGCTGTTGGCATCATCGGCTTGGCGCTGGCGTTCTACACCCCGGCATTCAAGATTCTGGGCGCGCTGTTCTACCCGCTCGCGTGGGTGTTCCAGTTGCCGGATCCGTGGCTCGCGTCCGAGGCGTTTGCCATCGGCCTCTCCGAGCTGTTCCTGCCGGCAACGTTGGCGGCTGGCAACGAGTCTGACGTACTGCGCTTCACCGTTGGTGTGGTCTCCATCAGCCAGGTGTTCTTCTTCTCCTCGATGATCCCGGCGGTGCTGGCCACGGACATCCCGTTGAAGATCAGCCACATGGTGATCATCTGGTTCCAGCGCGTGGTGCTGTCCATCATCCTGACGGTGCCGATCGCGTACCTGATCTTCTAACCCCCACTGCCCGGTCTGTCTCGTATCCGAGACAAACCGGGCAAAAACTGTATTCCAGCAACCACATTGCTCCCTTATCCTCAATGTAACGCGGGTTACATTCCTGTCGGATTGTGGTCCTGCATCACGAAACTCAATGAGCCGTAGAAAGGATTCCCATGGCGAAGAACTGGTCCGAAGGTGCACGCGAGGTCCGCTCCCCGCGAGGCACCGAGATCACTGCAAAGTCCTGGCAGACCGAGGCCCCGCTGCGCATGCTGCAGAACAACCTTGACCCCGAGGTTGCGGAGCGCCCCGATGACCTCGTCGTCTACGGCGGCACCGGTCGTGCGGCACGTAGCTGGGAGGCCTTTGACGCGATCGTCGATACGCTGAAGGACCTCGAGTCCGACGAGACGCTGCTGGTCCAGTCGGGCAAGCCGGTCGGCGTATGGAAGACCAACGAGTGGGCGCCGCGCGTGCTCATCGCCAACTCCAACCTGGTGGGCGACTGGGCGAACTGGGAGCATTTCCGCGAGCTCGAGGACGAGGGCCTGATGATGTACGGCCAGATGACGGCCGGTTCCTGGATCTACATCGCAACCCAGGGCATCCTGCAGGGCACCTACGAAACCTTCGCGGCTGTGGCGAAGAAGCGTTTCAACGGCACGCTCGCCGGCACCCTGACCCTGACCGGCGGCTGCGGCGGCATGGGTGGCGCACAGCCACTGTCCGTCACCCTCAACGGTGGCGCCTGCCTCATCGTCGATGTTGACGAGGGCCGCCTGAAGCGCCGCCAGGGCAAGCGCTACCTCGACGAGGTCACCACCGACCTCGAGGAAGCAATCAAGCTGGTCACCGACGCGAAGAACGAGAAGCGCGCCCTGTCCGTGGGCCTCGTCGGCAACGCGTCCGAGGTCTTCCCGGAGATGCTGCGCCGCCACCGCGCTGGCGAGTTCACCGTGGACATCGTCACCGACCAGACCTCCGCACACGACCCGCTGTCCTACCTGCCAAGCGAGATCCCGTTCGCCGACTGGCACACCGAGGCAGACGCCGACCCGACCACCTTTACCAAGAAGGCCCGCGAGGCCATGGCCGCACAGGTCCAGGCAATGGTCGAGTTCCAGGACGAGGGCGCCGAGGTGTTCGACTACGGCAACTCCATCCGCGACGAGGCCCGCAAGGCCGGCTACTCCCGCGCGTTTGAGTTCCCGGGCTTCGTCCCGGCCTACATCCGCCCGCTGTTCTGCGAGGGCCTTGGCCCGTTCCGCTGGGTTGCACTTTCCGGCGACCCGGAGGACATCAAGGTCACCGACCAGGCCATCAAGGAGGCTTTCCCGGACAACGAGCACCTGCACCGCTGGCTCGATGCGGCCGAGGAGTACGTGGAGTTCGAGGGCCTGCCGGCACGTATTTGCTGGCTGGGCTACGGCGAGCGCGCCAAGGCCGGCGTGATCTTCAACAACCTGGTCAAGGAAGGCAAGGTCAAGGCACCGATCGTCATCGGTCGCGACCACCTCGACTCCGGCTCCGTGGCCTCCCCGTACCGCGAGACCGAGTCCATGCTCGACGGCACCGACGCTGTGGCTGACTGGCCGCTGCTCAACGCCATGACCGCTGTGTCCGGCGGCGCGACCTGGGTATCCATCCACCACGGTGGTGGCGTGGGCATGGGTCGTTCCATCCACACCGGCCAGGTCACGGTGGCTGACGGCACCGAGCTCGCCGAGGCGAAGCTCAAGGCTGTGCTCACCAACGATCCGGGTATGGGCGTCATCCGCCACGTGGATGCCGGTTACTCCCGCGCCAACGAGGTCGCGCAGGAGCGCGGCGTGCGCATCCCGATGAAGTTCCAGGCACGCGACTAATCCCGCGCCGGCGAGCGCTGACGTTTCCCTCACGGGCGCGTCAGCGCTTTTCGTTACCCTGGGCCCCACGAAGCCCTCCGAAGAAAGGCACCCATGAGCACCTTTATTACTGGCATTTCCGAGCTCCGCACGGTCTCCGAGCTGGGCACCATTAAGAACGCAGCATTGCTTATCGACGACGGCGTGATCGCCTGGGTCGGCCCCGCCGACGAAGCCCCCGCGGAAGCAGCAAACGCCGCCGAAACCGTCGATGTTGGCGGGCGCGCAGTCCTGCCCGGCTGGGTAGATTCCCACTCCCACATGGTTTTCGACGGCAACCGCGCCGAAGAGTTCGAGGCCCGCATGGCCGGCGAGTCCTACGCCGCCGGCGGCATCGCCGTGACCATGGAAGCCACCCGCTCCGCAGGTGAGGAGCGCCTGGATAAGTTGGTGGCGGAGCGCGTCGCCGCAGGCCATGCGGGCGGCACCACCACGTTTGAAACCAAGACCGGCTACGGTCTGAACGTCGAGTCCGAGGCAGAGGCTGCTCGTGTGGCCGCCCGCCACGTGGACGAGGTGACGTTCCTCGGCGCACACCTGGTCCCGCCAGGGGCGGACGCTGACGAATACATCGACGAGGTCGTCGGCCCGATGCTGGATGCGGTGAAGGACCACGTGCAGTGGATCGACGTGTTCTGCGAGCGCGGAGCGTTTAACGAGGAGCAGTCCCGCCGCGTCCTCGAGGCCGGCAAAAAGGTTGGCCTGGGTGTGCGCGTGCACGGCAACCAGCTTGGGCAGGGCCCGGGCGTGAAGCTTGCGGTGGAGATGGGCGCGGCCAGCGTGGACCACGTCAACTACCTCTCCGACGAGGACTTTGAGTTGCTGGCCGGTTCGGACACCGTAGCCACGCTGCTGCCTGCCTGCGATCTGTCCACCCGCGAGGATCTTGCACCGGGGCGCAAACTTATCGACGCCGGCGCCACCGTCGCCATCGCATCCAACCTCAACCCCGGTACGTCGTTTACGTCCTCGATGAACTTCTGCGTGACCACCGCGGTGCTGCAGCAGTACCTCACGCTCGACGAGGCGATCGAGGCTGCCACCACCGGCGGTGCGAAGGCGCTGCGCCGTCACAACGTCGGCGACGGCAAGGACCCGCAGGGCCGCCCGGCCAAGGGCACGCTGGTGCCCGGCGCGGCCGCCGACCTGCACATCCTGGATGCAGAAAACGCCATCAACCTGGCCTACCGCCCAGGCATGCCGATTACGTGGCAGACCTGGGTGGCAGGCAAGAAGGTCTACGGCTAGCTAGATAGTCACCTGACGGGACTTAATGTTGTCCAGTTGTTTGCGCTCGTCTGCAGATAATGCAGCGTCGTTGGCGTACTCGGCGGTGATCTTCTTGTCCAGATCTGCCAGCGCTGCCTCGTAGGAGTCGGCCGCCACGGACGGGTCGAGGTCGAACACCGGAACAACCAGGCCGTGGGTGCGGAATGCGCCGGCGAACTTGGTGTCCTCGCCCAGGTTCAGCTCGCCACGTGCCGCGATGCGTGCCAGTGCGGACAGCATCTGCGCCTCGTTATCTTCGGTGCGCACCCAGCGGATGTGTGCCTTGCCGCCGCCCGGGTTAACCCACCAGATTGCGCCCGGCAGGTTCTCACCGATCTTCTCGGACGGCAGGACGGCGTCGTTGGCCTGGCGCAGCGCCTGCTGGATCTGCGGCGGGACCGAAGCCCCCTCCGGGAACCACCAGGAGAAGTCCTGGTAGGTGGTGATGTCCAGGGTGGCGTCGTCGCTAAGAAGCTCCGACAGCTCTGGCTGGGAACCGTCGGCGACGGTGGACTGCAGCGTCTCGCCCGGCTTCGCATTCACTACCCAGTTCAGGGCGTACGCGAGGTCGCGGCCCGGGTTCTGGGAGTGGGAGGTGACCTGAAGCGCGACGAAACGCTCGCCGCCCTGGTCCTCCTCGCGCACGAGCGCGGCACCGGCGCCCGGCAGGACGGTCACGATGTTGACCGGGGTGCCCTTCACATCCACCGTGGTCACGGCAGAGGGGACGAACTCCTGCAGCGCTACCAGGTCGGCTTCTGCTGCCAGACCGCCGTACGGGCGGGGGTCCTTCTGGAACTTCTCGCGCTCAGCGGCGCGGGCTGCGAGTTTTGCCTCGCGGCGCGACATGCCCTCGGGCAGGTCTGCGCGGTTCTTCTTTTTCTTCGGTTTGCGTTGCACCATGCGCGCAATCGTACCGGCGCGCACGACACCGGCGGGCAACAAGCTAGTCAGACACAACAGCGGTGTGGTTGCCAAAGATCTCCAGGGCAAGATCGGGAAGGTCCGTTGCCATCACATCCACGCCCTTGTCAGCGCACCACTGCATACCGCGAGGCGTGTTTACGGTCCAGGTGTACGTCTTCAAACCGCGGTATCCCAGCAGCTCAGTGCGCAGTTGCAGGTGCTGCAGCGCAGGGCCCACACCGTAGGGGCGGGAGAACATGCGGTTCTTTTTGTTCCACTTCATCTCGCGCAGGCGGAACAGGTAGAAGGTTTCCAGTTCGGGCGCCATGTCGGTGAAGTAGCGCACCGCGCGGTGGGAGAAGGATGCGAGGTGGATGTTCGGCGAGTCGTCGAGACGCGCGTACCTGAGCATGCGGAAGGTCTGTTCGTCCACCTCAGGCCCGTGCGGGGTGGGGTGTTTGGTCTCTATGTAGATGTGTTTGTCGGGGTAGTCCTGCATGAGTTCGAGCAGTTCTTCCAACAGCATGATGCGCTGCGGGTCTTCTTTGGTGCCCACGTTCAGTTCACGCAGGTCGTTGTAGTCGTTGAAGTCGATGCGCCCCCGCACGCCCGCGGTGCGGATCAGCGTGGGGTCGTGGAAGACGACAACTCGCCCGTCACGGGTGAGCCGTACATCGCATTCGATGCCGTGGATGGGAAGTTCGAGCGCCTTTTCAAACGCGCGTTGTGTGAGTTCTGGGTAGGATCCGGAAAATCCCCGGTGGGCGACGATTTTTGGTGCGGTGTTGTGGCTCACGGCCCACAGGCTACTCGCCCTTGCGCCCGCCCGCGAGTGTAAGAAGTTTGGGACAATAGCGAGCGTGCTTATCGACGACACCCGCAACGCCATCCGCAACATCACCGCAAAACTGCCCAACGCGGTATGGCGTGCGCGCCAACGGTTCTCGTTTAGCCGCGACGGCTGGCTGGCGGTACCGATCGGCGCGGTGCAGGTGTTGGGGGACCTCTCCCCCGCGATCCGCCTGCTTGGCCCGCACCGCCTGCCGCCCGCGTTTCGCTCTGGTTTGGTCGGCGCGGAGGTTGCCACGTGGGGTGCGGTGTCTCCGTCGTTGCTGCCGCACAACTGGTGGGCAACGGCGGCGAACGTGGCGGTACTCCAGGGCATCGGCCACGGGGTTGCGACGGGCCTTGCGCGCGCGTTCGGGCCGACGACCCCACCAACCGGGACCGGCCGTTTGCCCCGCCCGGCGCGTGTTGCGATGACTGCGACCACGGTTGCGGTGTTCGCCACCTCGATCCGTCGGCGCATACGGCTGAAGCGCCTGGTGCAAAGCGACGACACGTTCCGGGCTTCTGACCTCGCGGGCGGCGTGATGCTGGGCACGCTCGGATACGGCACGGTGTTGCTGGTCGGCGATGCGATCCAGTCCTTCATCGACGCGCTCAACGAGCTGCTGGGCAAGAAGTTGCCGCCGGTGGCGTCGTGGCCAATCGCCATCGTGGGCGGTGGTGTGTTGCTGGTGTTGGTAAGCGACCGGGTGGTGTTGCGCCAGTTCCTCTCCAATGCGAGCCGGCGTGCCTTTGAGCTAGACCGTGAGTACATGCGAGGCGCGGTGCAACCGCATCGCCCGCAGCGTTCGGGTTCGCCGGAGTCTTCGGTGGATTGGAACCTCATGGGTCGTCAGGGCCGCGCGGTGGTTTCCGGTGGCCCGCGAAAGGAGGACATTGAACGTGTCCTTGGTCGGGAGGCACAGGAGCCGATCCGGATCTTCGTCGGCCTGGATCTGGAGCGTGAGCAGGACGAGCCGGACTTTGAGCAGATGGCGCGCCTGGCTATTAAGGAGATGCATCGCACCGGCGCGTTTGAGCGCTCCCACATTGCGGTGATGTCGGCAGCCGGCACGGGCTGGATCAACGACTTCCACACGTCAGGGTTCGAGTTTGTCACCGGCGGCGATAGTGCGATCGTCGCTATGCAGTACTCGTATCTGCCCTCGGCGTATTCGTATCTTGCGGACCGCACGAACCCGGTGCGCTCCTCGCGCATGTTGATCGAGTACATCCTGCGCGAACTGGAAAACATCCCAGAATCCTCCCGCCCGAAGCTCTTCCTCGGCGGCGAATCGCTCGGCGCCTACGGGGTGTCCGACGCGTTCGAGTCCATCGACGAACTCTTCGAGCTCACCTCTGGCGCCGTGTTCACCGGCACGCCCGGCTTCGCCCGCAACCACAGAGAGCTAACTAAGCAGCGCCAAAAAGGTTCTCCGGAGCGCCTTCCGCTTATCGACGACGGTCTCCACGTCCGCTTCACCGCCCACCCCGACCACCTCAACCACGACTTCCAAGGCGACGCCTACGCGCAGAAGTGGGAGGCCCCGCGCGTCGTGTTCGCCCAGCACGCCTCTGACCCGGTGGTGTGGTGGGACCACAGCCTGGCGTGGCGCCGGCCGGACTGGCTGAAGGAGCCGGGCTCGCGCGGGGTTCCGGCACCGAAGGCGCAGCACTTGGATGCGCTGCACACGATGCGGTGGATGCCGTTGGTCACCTACTGGCAGATTGCCATCGACCAGTTGTCCTCCAAGGACTACCCGTCACCCCACGGGCACAACTACCACGAGGAAACCGTGGCGTATTGGAACGGCGTCATCCACGGCGAGGATGCAGGCGAAGATTCAGACGCCTCGCTGACCAAGGACGAAATCAAGCGCGCAGCAGCTTGGATCCACAACGACGCCACCAAACTGCGCCGCCCCGTCGGAGGGTTTCCCTCCAAGCACGGCTACTAGATACCGCAGGCCACCCCGGTGGAGTGGTGCGGGCAGTAGCCGTTGGGCACCTTGTGCAGGTACTGCTGGTGCTCCTCCTCAGCGAGGTAGTACGGCGCGCCGGCGTGCACTTCGGTGGTGATGTCGCCGTAGCCAGCGCTGTTCAGGTCCGCCTCGTACTGGCGGATCCACTCGCGGATCTGCTCGGCCTCTTCCTCGGTGTCGGTGTAGAAGGCGGAGCGGTACTGGGTGCCCACGTCGTTGCCTTGGCGGTAGCCCTGGGTTGGGTCATGCGCCTCGAGTGCAGTCTTAACGATCTCCTTCAGCGAGATCACCTCCGGGTCGTAGACCACCTCCACCAACTCCACGTGGTTGGTCTGGCCGGAGCAGACTTCGCGGTAGGTGGGGTTCGGGGTAATGCCGCCGCCGTAGCCGACCGAGGTCGATTCAACACCGTCGAGCTGCCAGAACATCTTCTCCGCACCCCAGAAGCAGCCAATCCCGATGAGGATGCGCTTCTGCCCCTCACGCCACGGGCCGGTAATCGGGGTGGTCAGCACGGCGTGCGGGCGGGGGTTGGCAAGGACGGGTTCGGGGCGGCCGGGGAGGGCCGTGGTGTCGTCGACAAGCTTTGGCTCAGGTGCGAAAAGAAATCCCATATCTGCTGTAACGAGTTTGGGCACAACACTGTTCCCAAATTTTCTCTACGATGGTTGCCGTACACGAAATCAAACGAAAGGAAACCATCATGGCTGTTTACGTGCTTCCTGATCTCCCGTACGCATACGACGCACTTGAGCCGCACATCTCCGCAGAGATTATGCAGCTGCACCATGACAAGCACCACGCTAACTACGTCAACGGCGCAAACACTGCACTCGAGGCTCTTGAGGCAGAGCGCAACGGCGACGCAAACGCCGACAAGATTCGCGCACTGACCAAGAACCTTGCGTTCAACCTCGGTGGACACACGAACCACTCCATCTTCTGGAAGAACATGGCACCGAACGCTGGTGGCAACCCGACCGGCGCAATCGCCGAGGCTATCGACCGCGACTTCGGCTCCTTCGAGGGCTTTAAGAAGCAGTTCGCTGCCGTGGCTAACGGCCTGCAGGGCTCCGGCTGGGCAGTGCTTGGTTACGACCACATCGCTGGCCGTCTGATCATCCAGCAGATGACCGACCAGCAGGGCAACATCTCCGTGGACTTCACCCCGGTCCTGATGCTCGATATGTGGGAGCACGCTTTCTACCTGCAGTACAAGAACGTCAAGGCTGACTACGTTGAGGCTTGGTGGAACGTTGTCAACTGGGATGACGTCAACGAGCGCTACGCAAAGGCTTCTGCATAAACCTGCAGCAACCCAGCTAATACAAACGCCCGCCACTTCCTTTCGGAGGTGGCGGGCGCTTGTTGTTTTCCCTGTGATACGTCGAGTCCGCATGAACTCAAGAAGCAGTCTAAGTTAGGGTCGCCTTAACTGCAAGTATTTTCGCAAAGTTTTTGTTGCGTAATTCCCCCGCGAGAAGTTTCGTAACATAGGCAGGGTGAGAAAAGGCAGTCCTGAATACCGCAAAGCAACGCTAGCGATGCTGGCGTTCGGCCTCGCCATCTTCAACACCCTCTACGCAACCCAGGCCCTGCTGCCCACGCTCACCACCGAGTTGGACATCACGCCCTCCACCGCCGCACTGACGGTCTCCGCCGCCACCGGCGCCCTTGCGCTGTGCGTGGTGCCGGCGTCGATCCTCTCGGAAAAGTACGGGCGCGGACGCGTCCTGGTCATCTCCGCACTGGCCGCCACCGGCATCGGATTGCTCCTGCCCATCGCCCAAAACGCCGAGCAACTCATCGCCATGCGCGCCCTCCAGGGCGCGATGATCGCCGGCACCCCGGCGGTGGCCATGACGTGGTTGTCCGAAGAACTCGACCAGCGGGACTTACCCGGCGCGATGGGGCTCTACATCGCCGGCAACAGCATCGGCGGGCTCACCGGTCGCCTCATCCCGGCAGGGCTTTTGGAGGTCACCTCCTGGCGGTGGGCGCTGTTAGGCAGCGGCCTCGTTGCCTTCCTGCTGGCAGTGATTGCCGTGTGGCTGCTTCCGGAGCAGCGCAATTTCGTACCAAAACTCTCCATCCGGCCGAGCGCGGAAATTCGCGCGATGGCCCGCCACCTTCGCAACCCCCGGCTGCTGGTGCTCTACGCCACCGCGTTCGTGGCCATGGGCGTGTTCGTCTCCATGTACAACTTCTTCGGCTTCCGCGCGGTGCTGGACTTCGGTCTGCCCGCCGCACTGTCCGGCCTGGTGTACGTGGTGTACCTGTCCGGCACCTGGTCGAGCGCGCGTGCCGGAGTGCTGCTGAAGCGCCACGGGCACGGGGTGGTGGTGCTGGCATCGTCGATACTCATGCTCCTCGGTGCGCTTGCCGCAGCCAGCGGATCGCTGTGGGTCACGCTGATTGGCCTGTTGGTGTTCACCGCCAGCTTCTTCGCGCTGCACTCCACGGCGTCCGGTTGGGTTGGGCTCATCGCTGAGCGCGACCGTGCGGAGGCCTCCAGTATGTACGTGTTCTGCTACTACATGGGCTCGTCGATCTTGGGCGCGGCCACCGGGCGTGCGTACGAGGCGTTGCCGTGGGCAGGTTTCGTCGGTGTGCTCGCTGGGCTACTTGCTGCCCTCGTGGCCACGGGTGCGGCGCTGTGGAAGGCGGAGCCCCGCTAAACCCCGCTAAACCTCGCCCAATCGTGGCACGCCCGGCGCGCCGGCGTCGAGGAAGTCGCGCACGGCACGGGTGGCCAGGCAGTCGTCTTCGTTGTAGCGGATGAGCATGTCGCGCGCGTCGATATCGCCAAGCCTGCCCGCGCGGCGCAGTGCCACGGAGCGTTCCCCATCCACGTCGTCGTCTTCCCACGCGAAGCCGACCACAGGCCCGAGTACTTTCAGGCCGAGCCCATCCGTGCCGACGAGCGAACGTCGCACCAGGGCGAACACGTCGACCCAATCCTCAGACGCGATGAACTCCGCAACCTCCGCCTCGTCCACCGAGGCAAACCTGCGTGCCGACGACCGCAGCCAGTGGTTCTCCCCACCCGCCGCATAACAGTAAGCGCGGAAGGTCTGGCCGGCCTCGCGCGCGTCGCGACGCCGCTGCATCAGCCACGACCAGAACGCGTTGAAGTTCGCCTCCTCGGCCGCACCACCAACGTCTTCCCAGGTGACAAACGCGCGGTACTCCTCGCCGTCGTACGCGCCCCACAAGTAGGCGCCCTGGTCGAGGTAGGCCTCCATGTCGATGTCGATCTCCACGTCGGCGCGCGGCACCGGCGCTAACTTCTCACGCCGCAGCACCGGGATACCGGCGCGCCAGGCGCGGGCGATGGCTGCGGGTTCGGCGGGGCCGTCGTCGATAAGCGACTGCACCGTGGTGATCCCTTCCTCGCGCCACACGTCCCCGCGGCCGCCCGGCAGGAGCAGCGAAATGTCATCGAGTTCCTCCAGGCGCGGCTTGCACAGCGGCCAGAATCGGCAGGATGCGCACTGCTTCATCCGCTTCGGCTCGTCTGGGATCTCCACGGCGAGCGCCTCACGCAACTGCGGGACGTAGCGGGCGGGGTCGACGACGTACACGCGCGCCCGATCCTGCCCAACCGCTCCGCCGCGACCATCCGCAAGCGTGCCCAGCAGGACATGCGCCATGGCCAGGCGGTACCCGTCCACCGTGTGGTGGCGGCCCTTCGCCTTCACCGTCATCGCGCGCCCCAACCCGAGCCTGGCGGTGGGCACCATCAACATCTCGTTCGTCGGATGCTCCCGCGCTACCCGGTGGTTCGAGATGATTACCGGCGCGTACCCGCGGTCGGTGCGCACGAGGATGTCAACCTCCGCGAGTGCAGGCGCCCCATCGATCTCGCCTTCGAGCGCCGCGTTAGTGATCAGGTGTGCGCGCCGCTTCAGCGCCAACCGCGTATCGACGACCCGCGCATCCACCCCCGCACCCGGATCGATATCAATGCGCGTAAACGCCTTTCCACGGCCATCCCCAACCGCCCGCTTCACCGGCAACGCATCGAACACAGCAGCACGACCCGCATCAATCTGCGGTTGGCGCAGCAGCGCATCCGGCAACTCAGGCGTATCCGGGTGCGCGCGTCGCTGACGCAGCCGGTAGCGGCACCCGACAAGATCGGATGCCCGCACCGGCTGCGCTGGTTGGGCAGTCCCGCCCACGGTGGGAGGTTTCACAATGCCTGCCACGATACCCGGGCAGCGTTGCCGGACCGACAGGTACAGTTGTTTGGAGTTAACGCAAACGAAAACGCAAGGAGTACCGACCATGGGTGTCCTGGGCATCATCCGCAAAGCACGCCGCAACGTCAAGGCCGAAATTAAGGCCGCTGAGGTGCACGCACGCCAACTGGCCAAGGATCAGGCGAAGGCCGACAAGCGCACCGCCGAACTGCTGGACAAGGCAGAAAAGCGTCTGCTGAAGGAAGAGAAGAAGGGCCTGAAGCGCAAGCGTAAGCACGAAAAGGACCTGGCTAAGGCTCACCTGAAGCGCATCGAGGAAGCCGGCATTACCAAGAAGAAGGCCCAGCAGTGGACCGGCGCCGCCCGCGTCCTCATCCCCATCGCGCTGCCGCTGATCTACAAGGCGCTGACCTCCCTGCAGCAGAACCAGGTGAACGCCAACGCAGCAGGCCTCGGCCTGTCCGCAGGTGATCTGGCGCGCCACTCCGGCCGCGGCGCCGAGCTCAAGGCCCGCATCGAGGCGATCCGCGCAAGCGTGTCCGGCTCCGGCGAGTTGACCGAGAGCTTCAAGCGTGACGCGAGCGTGCGTCTCGACGAGCTCGAGCAGGCCGTCCGCAACGCCGAACACGCCAACCCGGAGCAGCGCCGCCTGGCCCACAACTCCATCGACGAGGACCTCAACGTCCTCGCCGGCGATGTCCAGGAGCGCCTCTCCCGCTAGTTAGAGCACTCCCTGCTCGCGCGCCGACGCCACGGCCGAGGTGCGCGAGCGCACACCCAACTTGTCGTAAATGTGGACAAGGTGGGACTTCACGGTGGCCTCAGACAGCATGAGTTCGTGGCCGATCTCGCGGTTCGACGAGCCAGCAGCCACTAGTTGCAGCACCTCCAGCTCGCGCGGCGTCAGCGACGAACGTGGCGTACGCTCGCGCGTTTCCAAACGGTCGCGCACCACCGGCGACATCGTGGCATCACCGCGGGCAGTCGAGCGCACCGCCGCGACCAGCTCTTCTGGCGGGGCGTCCTTCAGCAGGTAGCCCACCGCACCGGCCTCAATCGCACCGAGGATGTCCGCATCCGTGTCGTAGTTGGTCACCACCAGCACCTTCGGCGGGTTGGACATCCGGGAACGGATCTCCGCCGTCGCCTGCGCACCCGTGGTCACACGCTGGCCTTCCGCGCCGGCGCCGAAGCGCAGGTCCATCAACACCACGTCAATGCCGCCGGCTTGCGCTGCGGCGATCGCGCCTTCCGCGGTGGCAACTTCTGCCACGACCTCGATGTCGTCCGCTTCTTCGAGCACGGCACGCAGGCCGAGGCGAACGATCTCGTGGTCGTCTGCCAGCAGGACTCTAATCACCGGGGACCTCCTCGTTTACGTCTTTTGGTTGATATTAACCGGCACGGCGACAGAAAGGGCCGTAGGCCCGCCCGGCGCGGACTCAATGTCCAACTTTCCGCCCAGTTCTGCCGCACGTGAACGCATCGCGTCCAGCCCCAGATGCCCCAACCCGCTGGGTTTGAGTTCCTGAGCATCCACGTCGAAGCCGCGTCCGTTGTCCACCACGTCCAGGCGCACCTCGTCCGGCGCATACGTCAGCGTGATGCGGGTACGGGTGGCCTCGGCGTGGTTGACCACGTTGGACACCGCCCCCTGCGCGATACGCAGCAGGCCGGCCTCCACGCGCATGGGCAGCTGGATGGCCTCGCCGTCTGTCTCCACCTCAATGTCCAACTCGCCTGCCGCGGCAAAGTCACCCGCGACCCGCTCGAGCGCTTCACGTAACGACGACTCCGTCAACGGCGCCGGCGCCAACGCCGCAATCATCGCCCGCGTTTCTGCCAGGTTGTTCGACGCCGCCCGCCGCGCAGTTTCCATCTTGCGCAACGGCTGCGTCGCGTCCACACCCAACGCTTGGATGTCGCGCTCGGCGGAGTGCAGCAGCATCTGAATGGAGGACAGGTTCTGCGCCACCGTGTCGTGAATCTCGTGAGCCAATCGTTCGCGTTCCTGCGCTACACCGGCGGCGCGCTCAGTTTCGGCGAGAAGGTCGCGGGTGGCCAGGAGTTCGTCGATAAGCTGCTGGCGCTCTTGGCTGACCTTATTGATGGTGAAAAACGCCCAATCAATCGCCATCACCACCACCGCCGACAGCGCCGGCCCCATCACCCCGCCGAGCGTGAGCCCCGCCGGGATCTGCACCGCGATACTGATCGCCAGCCCCACCACCACCCAGGCGTAGCCGAGCCAGCCGCGCATCGCCCGCAGGTACACGAAGAACAGCACAAACACCCAGTACACTGCCACCGGCGACACCGTCGTATCCGCCACCCACAACGCAGTCGCGCTAAACGCCCACACGATGCGACCCCATTTGCCCCACCGGTACATCTCCACCATGCCGTAGAACAGCAGAAACGCGAACCCGGCGGTGAGCAAAATGTGCAGCAGCGCCTCGTTCAGCGGCATCCGCGCCAGCGCGCCCAGCGACACCACCATCAGGCACACGGCCAAAATGGTGATGCCGGAATCAAGCGCGCTGTTTTCGGTACGTTTTCCGGGGTGCTGCTCCAGCAGCACTAATCTGGAGCTCATGCGTTCGAGATTACCCATCGTGCTGCTCGTGCTCGCCCTCGCCGGTTGCGGGGAGCAATCGCTTAACGACGACAACCCCACCCCCGAACCCGCACCCGCCCCCGATTCCGGCCTGCCCGTCGAAGCACTGCCGGAAACCGCACGCGACGGGTGGCAGGAATGCCCCTACCTGGACACCGAGTGGGTAGCGCGCACCAACGGCCAGCGCGTCACCGGGGTGGGCACCGACACCCGCTTCGACACCCCAGCCTGCCAGTTCTGGTCCTACCCCGAAGAACCCCAACTGACCGTGATCGTGCGCCACATGGACTCCCCCGAACAGGCCATGGCGGTGGTGGACTGGGCCACCCCAGTGGACCTCACCCAACCCGCCGACCACCCCGCAGGCTGGGACGGCGGCCGCCACGGCGGCGGGGACGTCCCCAACCGCATCGGCGCCGCATACTCCGTGGCCAAAGGCAACGTGGCCGTGACGGTGTTTACTAACCAGGATGAGTCGGTCAAAGCCGAAGCGGTCGCCACCGAAGCAATCACTAACCTAGGGCTGTAATGAACACCATCAACGTCGCCGCCATCGTATTCACCGACAGCACCGGGCGTGTCCTGTGCGTACGCAAACACTCCAGCCCGCGCTTCCAACTCCCCGGAGGCAAGCCGGAAGGCGGCGAGACTCGCCTGCAAACCGCAATGCGCGAAACCCGCGAAGAAATCGGCATCGACGTCGACCCCGAACACTTGAGCTACCTGGGCACGTTTACCGCCGAGGCCTCCAACGAGCCCGGCCACAGCGTGACCTCCACTGTGTTCCTCCACCCCGGCCTGCCCGCCGACCCGGCCCCCGCCGCCGAGATCGCCGAAGCCACCTGGATCGACCCCACCGACCACGCCGACTTTGAAATCGCGCCCCTGCTGCGCACCCAAATCTTTCCCGCGCTAACCCCCGCGAACATCAACGCCATCGCCGTGTTCGCCGGCGCCCGCGAGGGCACCGACCCGAACAACGCCACGCTCGCCCGCAGTTTCGGCGAGGCACTGGCCCGCCACGACATCACTCTGGTCTACGGCGGATCCAAGCTCGGGTTGATGGGTGAGGTGGCGAGGGGGTCGTCGAAAAGCATTGGCGTCCTCACACACCACCTGGCGCAATACGAGATCCAGTACGACGGGCTCGAGCGCCTCGAAATGGTGGACACCCTCGCCGAGCGCAAAGCACGCATGAGCGAACTTTCCGACGCCATCGTGGCCCTTCCCGGCGGCGCCGGCACCCTCGACGAACTTTTCGACGAATGGACCAACCAACAACTCGGCCTCCACCGCAAACCCATCGGGCTGCTCGGCCGCGACTTCTGGGCCCCCTTCATCGCCATGGTGGACCACATGGTCGCCCACGGCTTTGTGCGCGCCACCGACCGGGCACACCTCATCGTCGCCGACGACCCCGACGAACTCATCGCAGCACTGCGCGCCTGGCACCCACCGGTACCGCGTTGGCTCTAAGGGCTACACCGCGACGTCGTTATACGGCATCTGCGCCGACACCCATGGGTAAATAACCTCCATGAGCAGGAGGAACAGCAACACCAAAATGACGGCGGTGAGCAGCCACTTCACCACCGGCGGGCCGGGCAGTTTACGCCACAACGCTGCATACATGGGCTAATCCACCTCCGTCATCGCCGGCGGGAGCGCGCCCGCCTGGTCCTTCGGCGTCACTTCCGTGCGCACCGCGTGAATGATCATGCGCTCCGCGTTAGAGAACTGTGGGTGACACGTGGTCAATGTAATCAAGCCCTCCATGCCGGGCTCCACCTTCGTGGACTTCGACCCCGGCATCGGGTTGACCACCTCAATGTTGCCCGGCAGCGTTATCTCCCGGCCAAGCACGTGCTGGTAATCGCCCGACGCGATGCGCTCATTCATCTGCTCCGGCAAGCATCCGGCGCCCTCCGCGTGACGAGCCGCCGGATCCGGCGACAACGGCATCACCCGGTACGTCACCCATTCGCGCTGCGTCTCCACCACAATCGCGTCGCACGCCTTCAGTGCGCCAAGGTCGTTAAACGGCGCACCCTTGCCCACACGGTGACCGGCAACCGCGAAGTTGCCATCTTGGCCCGGGAACTGCGTATCCGGGTAGTGCCCCGGACCCGTGAGCAACTGCGCCTCCTGCACGCCCTCGACGATGGCGAACTGGTAGTCCTGCCCAAACGCCGGGATATACATCTTCGCAAGCGCGTCCCCCAACTCAGCCTGCTTTGCCTGACGAGGGTTCACCCACTGCTCCTCAAGCCTCGTCTGCACATCGTCCTGCATCTTCGCCGACGCCAAATTGGTCCAATAGGACTCATAAAACGCGAACAGCAACAGCAACACACCAACCGTCAGCAGGACCTCGCCAATCACCTGCGAGAAGCTAATCCGATTCTTCACAGCCCTACCTAAATGGAGTAATCCGGCGGTGGCGCACCCAGCTTGGACTTAGCCAGAGCCTTCGCGGTGTGCAGCGGTGCGCTATCACGCAAAATGCGCGCACCAGCAAGCCCACCCTCCAAAAAGATCAGCAGCTCATCCGTCAACGAGGACGAATCGTAGCCATTCTTCTCATTGAGCAACTCCGTGATCGTGGAATGCATCCACAGGCGGTGATTCCTGCAGGTCTCCACAATCCGCTCCTCGGATTCCGTCTCCGGGCGCGGGTACTCGGCCGCAGCGTTGAGGAACGGCGAGCCACGGAACTCCTTCTGGGGCTCCTCCTCGATCGCCATATCGAACAAGGCGAGGATCTTCGAATCCGCATCCGGCGCCTTCGCCGCACGCTCACCCCAACGTGAACGGTACTGCTCGTCGAGCTCCTCCAGGTACGCAACAACCAAGTTGTCCTTCGACCCCAGCAGCGAGTACAACGACGCCTTCGCCACATCCGCCTCACGCAAAATGCGGTCGATGCCGATGACGCGGATACCTTCTTCTGTAAACAGCTTCGTCGCGGCATCCAGCAGACGCTGCCGAGGACTCGGACGATCGCGGCGGCGCGCAGGCGCCTTCTTCTTACTCGTGGCGGCGGCCAATAGGAACTCCTTTCGCGCGCCTAAAACAGGACCATCTCAATATAGACAAAACGGTTCGTCTATTCCAGCGAAAAGCCCCCGGAGCAGCTCACTCCGGGGGCTCAAAGCAGATTGCTTATCGACGACTACCTGTCACCTTATTCACAATCCACAGCAGAATCACCGCACCGATCAGGCAGGTCAAGAAACTAAAGAAGCGTCCACCGCCTTCCACATCAAAGCCGAGCAGGCCAAGCAGCCAGCCACCGATGAAACCACCGATAACACCGACCAGAATGTTCAGGCCGATGCCCATCTGTGCGTCACGGTTCTGCATCTTGGATGCGATCCAGCCAGCAAGGCCGCCGATAATAATCCAGCCGATAAAACCAAGTGTTGGAGTCATGTTGGAATCCGTCCTTTTAAATAGATTTTGTCAGTTACCCCTACCATTGTCCCTCGTTTTTCGGACTTTTGGGTAACGAATCTATTACTCCTCCGGACGGACCACCATCATCGGGCACGGCGCCGACTGCAGCAGCGCACGCGAAGTGGAGCCAAGCAGCATGCCCTTGAAGCCGCCACGGCCGTGCGAACCGGTCACCAGCAACTGGGCGTTCTCTGCCGCGTTGGTCAGTGCGCGCACCGGACGGTCACGTGCAATAACCTTCTTCACCTGGACATCCGGGTACTTCTCGATCAGTTCGGCCAACAACTCGTCGAGAAGCTGCTGCTTATCCTGCTTCACAGCTTCCCAGTGATCCTCAGCCACCGCGTATCCAGCACCAGGGCCCTGGATGTGCGTATCCACCCAAGTGTGCACCGCAACCAGCTCGGCACCACGCGCCGCCGCCTCCTCGAAGGCAACTTCAGTTGCGCGCTGCGAAACCTCGGAGCCATCCACACCGACCACAACCGGGCCGTACTTGTTCTCCTCGGTCACCGCGCTATCCTCGCGCACCACCACAACCGGGCAGTTCGCGTGCGACACCACAGCACCAGAAACGGAGCCCAGCACCATGCCAGACAGGCCACCCAGACCACGGGAGCCCATCACGATCATCGTGGACTCATTCGACATACGCAGCAGCATGTCAATCGGAGAACCCTCAGCCACCGCGTGGCCAATGTGCAGGTCCGGCGCCACTTCAAGTGCGATATCGCGGGCACGATCCACGGACTGCATCGTCTCGCGCTGGAGTTCGTCGAAAATCTCCGCCGGCGGAACCATGCCCTCCGCGTACAGGAACTGCGGCATGGTGTAGCTCGCAGCCAAACGCAGCGGAATACCACGCTTCATCGCCGTATTCGCCGCCCAACGCACCGCATTATCTGAAGCGGGGCTGCCATCGACAGCAACAACGACGATGTCTTCGCGGGTCTCTTCCTGGGTCATTATCTCAGCCTTTCTGAGCTAGACAGCTGGTTATACCCACATTCTAGTCGCGCAAGCGCAAGTTAGCGGGGAATCTCCACCGGGGTTGCTGCCGGCGCATTCGCCGGATACAGCAAGTTGTAAATCAGGGTCAACGCGTCCGCGATCGCCTTACCAATGCCCTGCGAAAAGAAGCCCATCAATGGCTCAACCAATGCTCCAAGATCCATGCGGGCTAATCTACTACACACTATGGCGAGAAAGAAGGGTCCACCAGCAATGCCGCTGCCACCCCGCGGCGGCCTCGGCGCATCCCGCGCCCGCGTCCCCGAAGGCGACGGCATCCGCGCCATCGACTTCATCTGGCACCTCGTCTCCACTCAGCGCCACCGCCACCCCGAAGACAACTTTTCCGCAGTACAACAGCGTTTCGACGACTCCCTCGTCGTTCACCGCGACACCACCCCAATCTCTCCCGAGGACTGGCTGGCCCCGGGCACCGACGTCTTCTTCTACCGACGTCCCGCCCCCGAAACCGCCGTCCCCTACGACATCGTTCCAGTCTTCGAAGACGACAACATCCTCGTCGTGGACAAGCCACCATTCCTGGCGACGATGCCGCGTGCCTCCCACATCACCGAAACCGCCACCGTGCGTCTCCGTCGCGCCACCGGGAACGAAGAACTCACCCCCGCTCACAGGTTGGACCGCGGCACTTCTGGTTTGTTGCTGTTGACCAAACGCCGCGAAGTCCGTGGCGCCTACCAGGAACTTTTTGCCCGCCGGGAGGTGGACAAGATGTACGAGGCGATCGCACCGTATGTTGCACTGTCCGTACCTGCAGACTGGTCCCACCACCTGGTCAAGGTTGCTGGCGAAGCCGCTGGTTCTGTACTCGTGGGTGAGGAGCCGAACTCCCACACCGAGGTAGCTTCCGTTACTCGGCTGCCTGCCGAGCAGGAGCAGGAGTTGCAGTCGCTCTATGGCGTTACCGTTCCTCTGGCACGCTACGTCCTCCACCCAACGACCGGCCGCACCCACCAACTGCGGCTGCAAATGATGACCGAAGCCGCCCCCATCCTTGGCGACACCATCTACCCAGTCCTACTCCCCGCCGACGCCGAAGACTTCTCCCGCCCCATGCGGTTACGTTGCATCCGCTTAGGGTTTGTAGATCCATTGACCGGCGAAGATCGCTCCTTCGCGCTGAATTAGAGGCGGGAAGGCCTGACAGCTCCTTCGTTGGCCAGTCCGGCTGTCACAATCTGTCGGGACCATTTCTGACTTACCGGAACCCCGAATGCAAAACTGCACATCACACCTTTCGCTGACCTGGGCGGAGTGTAAAACCCTGCAGCCGATGAGGCATCATTTTGCATCGATAGCTGTTCGCGCCAGACATGAAGTATCTACGGGCGGGTGGAAACCGCTTGGCTCCGCATTGCGGACTAGTGGGGGTGTACCCATTAACTATGCAGCGGCATAGTCATGCCCGATCCCCTCCTTACTCTGCATTGCGGACAAGTGGGTGGACACCAACTATGCAGTGGCATAGTGAGCCTCATTCCGATTCTCACTTCGCGTTGCGGACAACCTGGTGGACACCAACGATTCTGTTGCCTCAGCCAGGTCACGGGCGGTTGGGAACCCAGCCGTTGACTATGCAGTGGGATAGTGACGCCGGTTTTGTCGTTGATTCCGCATTGCAGACATTCCGACTCCGCATTGCGGACAAGTTGGTGGTCACCAACGAAATGTAGAGGGATGGGAATGTGAAAAAACACCCGTAGATGAAACTGGGTGGTTTCGTCTACGGGTGTTTGTGTGTGAAGT
>NZ_KV787963.1:0-4880 GCF_001807155.1 Corynebacterium sp. HMSC05C01
GCCTAGGAACAAAACTCGGGGCACTTCACTGTGGGGGCGCACACCGTGGACACGCGGGAGTTGCATGAGGATGTGCTGCGGGGTGCGCAGGTGATTGTGGAGGATGTTGAGGCTGCGCGGCGGGAGGCCGGCGATGTGGCGATTGCGGTGGAGAAGGTGTGTTTTGTCAAGTTGTTTTAGGCCGTTTCGGCTCGAATTTTTAGGCCAGTTCGGCACGGTTTTGGGCCGTTTGAGCGTTGCTGGGGTTTTGAGGGTTATTTCATGAGGGCGTTTGCCATGCGGTAGGACTGGCCGGTGAAGGTAATCATGCGTCCGTGGTGGACGATGCGGTCGATGGCTGCCGCTGCCATGTCATCGTTGCCGAAGACTTGGCCCCATTGGGAAAACGCGAGGTTGGTGGTGATGATCAGGCTGCGTTGTTCGTAGGCGTCGGCGATGGCTTGGAAAAGTAACCGTGCACCGTCAGTGTCGATGGGGATGTAGCCGAGTTCGTCGATGACGAGGAGCTTGTTTTTGCCGAGTGCTGCGAGTTCTTTGTCGAGTCTTCCTGCCTGTTTAGCGTTGCGTAAGTGGTCGACTAGGCCGGCGGCGGTGAAAAACCTTGCTGGGATGCCTGCAAGGCATGTTTGGGTGGCTAGCGCGATGGCGAGATGTGTTTTCCCGGTGCCGACGTCACCGTAGAAGACGAGGTCTTCGCATCCGTTGAGAAACTCAAGCGTGGTGAGGTGTTCGCGGGTGATGTCCGTGGGCAGGGTCACTGGTGACCAGTCGTAGCCGTCGAGGGTTTTGCGTACTGGCACACGCGCACGGTGCATGAGGCGGCGGGCTCTGGATGCTGCTCTGGAAGAAAGTTCAGCTTCGAACAATTCGATGAGGATGTCGCACTGGCGTGGGGTGGCGTGTTCAACGCATTGGCGTAACACAGCGGTGGTCAAATAGAGCTGGCGGCCGAGTGTGACAACTTGGTTTTTGGTGGTTGTAGCGCTCATTTTAGGTCGCCTCCGCATGCTGTGGGGTGTTGATTGTGGTGGCAAGGAGTTGGTCGTAGGTAGCCAGGTTTGCTCTGGTGTGCTGTGTTGGTGGTGGGGTGCTGTATCGTGCAGCGATGCCAAGATGCGGTCCGGTTGGTTGAGCGTTGGCTTCTAAAAGTGCTGCAGCGGCGGTGACGGTGGCGTCGAAACCGCATTCTGCGGCGGTGGTTTGTGCATGGGTGAAAAACTCACGGCGTGTGACGGTATCTGCTTCGTCGAGGTAGCCGACGACGTTATCCGGCATATGGTGGCGAAGTGGTGAGTTCTTCCACGCTCCCGGCTTTTTGGCTAACCCTGGCAGCAGACTTATGGGGTTGATCACTGTAGCGTCTGCAGTGCCGAAGACTCTCGGCAGCGCGATGATGCGTCGAGACTCCTCGTCTAAGACGGTGATGGTGTCGTGGGACAATTCCAGCGTGACTTGCCTATTTGCCCAGGCAGGCCCGACTAGGTAGCGGTTGCCTGCTACGGTGACAATCCCGGTTTTATCGGTGCGACGCACTTCGAAACGCACCGGATTAAACCGCACCGACGGACATGCTTTGAGCGCTTGTTGATCGTGTTGAAACAGATCAGCGATTACCGCTGCCTTCTTATAATGGGTCTGCTTGGCAAACGCGGCACACCCAGAGTCCAGAAGAGCGTTTAGTTCTGCCAGTGAAGCAACTTCTGGCACGGGAACGAGCAGGTTTCGGCGGATGAACCCGACAGCGTTTTCCACATTGCCTTTCTCATGGCCTGAATACGGGTTGCAGTAACGCGACCGAGTCCGATAGTGCGCTTTAAACGCGGCGAAGAGCTCTGATTCGACAACCTTCGGGCCGACACGGCGTCCAATAGCAGTAGCGTTATCGAAGACCATCTCAGTCGGCACTCCGCCGGCAGCATCGATGACATCCAGCAATCCGGTAATGACACACTCGGCGGTTTCACCGGCGAAGGCCCTGCAAAACCTCATATTCGAGTACGGAAACGTCACCACCAAAAGGTGTACAACCTTCACATCTGACGCCAGGTTGATTTCTGCCTGGCCGAAATCAACCTGGATGATCCCGGGAGACCATTCCAACTCCATGAACCCATCTCCTGGGGCTTTATGGTCCTGCCTCCACTGCTTGACGTAGCGCTGTACCGGCGAATACGAGCCGGTATATCCATGTTCGGCGGCAAGCCGGTCACAGATGCGCTGCGCAGTGTGGCGTTGCTTGCGCGGCATGCGCTGATCTTGCTCAAGCCACCGATCAATCACGGCACACAACGTCTCACCGAGCGCTAGTGATCCTGGCTTATGTAACTTAACTGGCGGGATAGGGCTGAAATCGTCCTGGTTGACGTACTTATCGACCGTAGCGCGAGATACCGATACCGCCTTCGCGATCGCTCGTCGGGACATTCCCTCGTCATCGAGCTGTCTGATAGTTTCGATCGTGGTCATGCTGATTGTCATCTACTTTCTGGTCCCTTCCTGAAAAACCAAGTCCCGGACCTCGCGGCCAAACGAAGATGGGACATTTCTCAGGAACAGAAACCTACTGGGATGGTTACTCGGCATGGCCCTTTTTCATTCCAAAAGAGCCACACCAGTCACAGCAACGCACCAGGAAAGTGGCCTACTTTTTCACGCTGAAACGGACTAAAACAGGCCGCCGAAACGGACTACTTCCCAAGCCGAACTGGACCACCTACATCAGATCAGACACATGGAGAAGGGGCCGTTTGTGTGGGATGACGTGGTGACGATGGCTGAGGTTGTACGCGGGGAGGTGGCGCTGGATCCGGCGCGGCGGGTGGTGTTTAAGACCGTCGGGATGCCGTGGGAGGACCTGGCGGGGGGCGAGGGTGGTTGCGGGGGAGGGGTAGGTACCGCTGGTCGCCGTCTCTAAAGGTGAGAGCTGGTTGAGCGGTGCATTTAGGTGTCTGAAGCGACATTAACCGAATCGATGAAATGTTTGTTTGTCCAGGCGCAATTCCCCACGACGTTATAAATTGGGCGTATGCCGAGAGTAGATACTGCATTGGACCTCTGGGATGTGCTTAAGTCCAATAAGATTTTCCGCGCGACTGATTATGACGTGGAATTGGTAGAACAGCTTTGCGCCCACTTCGGGGTGCCAGCTGGAGTTTCTTTCGACAAGTACCTGCAGGAAAATAGTTTTTCTGCGCAGAAGTTGGCATCGGCGATGTTGAACTCGATCGAACCATTCGCGAGGATGCTAAATCAGCTATACAGCTTGTATGAGAAAATCGGCGCTAAATACGCAGATAAAGAGAACCTCAAGTTTGCAATCGCCTTAGATTCAAATGAGGACGGTTTTGAGTTCGATACTGGTGCTTTCGAAGAATGGGAGCGGATCTATTCGACAGTTAAGAATGACTGGCTCTCCTGGGACATTGACGCACCGTGGGATCTCCTGAGGCTCATCAGTGGAACAGACGGGTTTCCACAGCGGAGGTCGTCGAAGGATGAGTGGACGATTGTTGGTCTTCCCTTCCCGGAATCAGGTGACGATGAAATCGACCGAGTGTTGGCTGAAGTTTGGGAATTAAGGGAGGCTTTTCTCAAGCGAGCTCTAGACTCCGGGAAATCGCGTGCTGAGTTCGCTAGAGCGAAACTGGGCGATGTCGGTAACTACCAGGGGGTGCTAGCACACGATTATTGGGATGAACGAGCTGAAACGGTAGTAAGAGCGGCTTCAGAAGCGATAAGAGCGGGAGATCTAGAGACCGCAAGGCGTCTGAGAGAGGCGATACCTGAGATTAAATCCAAATTGCAGGACTCCGTCACAGTTCGCGTGGACACAACGATTCTTGAGTCGCTAAGAAAGCTTTTGTCGCTTCCTCTCTGGGGGCAGCGGCATGACGTTTATGCTGCTTGGGTGTTTACGTTGATTGTCGACGCGGTCGGATTCGAAAACCTGCGCTTTTGGGTTGTAGATGGCCGACTTTCATTCAACTTCTCCGGAGCCCAACTCGCGACGTACAAGTCGGTGGAGGGGGACATCGACATTTGGGCAGAGCTACGAAGCCCTCACCCGGCACCTATCGGCAAAAACAGAAAGCGAGCGATTCAACCGGACTTTTCGATCACTCGGGACCCAGTAAGCCACCCCAACACAACGATCGCTGCAATCGAGTGTAAACAGCACAAACGGGGACAGCGTCGTTCAAATCTAGAGGCGCTGCAGGACTATTCTTCTGGTCTACCGAACGCAAAAATTATGCTCGTGGGTTATGGACCGCTTGGGAATGGCTTGGTAGATGAGTTCGAGCAACCCGTTTCTCGGAGAATCGGTGTTTTTCGCGACGTGACCCCCATGCAACCTGATGCGTGTGACGGTTTCAAAAAGGATCTAGAAGCAGTGATTCCAAAAGCCTTAACAGCGATGCCTTCGACGCCTTCCGAAACGCTCTGAACTGCATTGGCTGAAACTTGCCTTTCCGTGGTTCAGCACCCGTTTCAGGGGCCTCGGATGAAGGTGCGATTCCGGAGTCTGATGTAGATGAGCACGCCTGCGAATCTCACTTAGCGGTTCGATCTCTTCTTACAGATCGGTTCTGCTCATTGGGCGTTGAGGGCTCTTATCAGGCTCAGGATCCTGAAACGCTTGCACGGTTTTAGACGTGCCGGAGGGGGTGCGGGAGGTGTCGGTGACGTTTGTGTCGAGAAGCAAGCCGGCCGATCTGCCGCACCCGTGGGTGGAGTCGGGGAGTGCTGCGGCGGATGAGATGTTGGGGCGGGCCGGGTTGGTTGTGGTGGCGACGAGTGCGGGGAACCGGTGGTTCTCGATAGGCAATTGCGCCCTGATGCGACCGTGCTTGCTGTGGGGGCGCACACCGTGGACACGCGGG
>NZ_KV787963.1:4900-11373 GCF_001807155.1 Corynebacterium sp. HMSC05C01
GCAGGTGATTGTGGAGGATGTTGAGGCTGCACGGCGGGAGACCGGAGATCTAGCGACGATGGCTGAGGTTGTGCGCGGGGAGGTGGTGCTGGATCCGACGCGGCGGGTGGTGTTTAAGACCGTCGGGATGCCGTGGAAGGATCTGGCGGTGACGCAGGTTATCGCGGGAGAGGGGTAGCTACTGCGCGGACTCTAGGGAAGTTGGTCGGGTCCGACGCGTTCTAGAATCCGTGTAGCACTCTGAAGAGGAAGGACATCGTGATGGCGCGGGCCAAGAAAATAGTGACTGCCGAGGATGCCAAAAAGAAACTTGGGATTACTTCGTTTCGGGAGCTCTCCGGGAAAAGGTAATTGAGCTCCTCAGCAACATGGGAGGTATGGATCCCGAGACGAGAAAACTCATTATTGCGCAGTTTCCGAGTTTTAAAGATTTTGGAAATCGAGCAATCGATGCGCTGGATAGCGCGCAGAACAAAGTTCAAGAGGCGGATTCGGTTGAGGCACATCAGGTGCATCAGGGTTGGATTGAAGTGCGGGGGATCCTTAAAGAAGAGCTCAAACGTGACGGGTTGAGTGAATCGATGCGCAAATTCATCCTTGAGAAGCTGATTGAGACAGCGGACCGGCAGGAGAATGTCCTTCAAAAGAGTCGGATTAACCGGCAGGAGATCTTGGAATGGACCAAGGTGGCGGTTGGTGGGGTGGTTACCGTTGGTGCTGTGGTCGCAGCGGCGGTACTGAAGGAGCGGGGTTAAGTAACAAAATGTCCGCGTCTCCTTTTGCCTCTTAACCCCATTTTGTCGTCTAACGCCAAAACGCCCCGCATGCGGAGAGCGGGGCGTTTTGTTGCTCCTCCAACTGGGCTCGAACCAGTGACCCTTCGATTAACAGTCGAATGCTCTGCCAACTGAGCTATGGAGGAATATTTTGTTGTGTTGCTCATTGCTGTGCAACGAGATGTAACAATAGCGTGGATTGTTATAGGTGCAAAATCGCCTGGTCAATGCGGATAATTGTGCGTTAGTGTGGCGTTTATGATTATTCCTGTTGGTAGGGTTCGCCCACACGCACTTGCTGGTGGCCTGATCGGGTTGGGCGTGGTGTTCATGCTCACGGCGCCGCGCTTTGAGGATTGGCGTGCGCTGACATTCGTGGGCTTGGCGCTGATTATTCCGTCGGGGGTGTGGCTTGTGGCGGACCGGTGGTTTCGGCGGCCACGTGGGGTGGTGTGGTGGTTGCTCATCGCTGCGTCGGTTGCACTTGGGGTGTGGGGGATTGCGCTATTTCCCGCGACATAGGTGGTGATGGTGAGTAGGGTGGGGGACATGAAGAAACCGATGCTTGCTCTCGGCGTCGCTGCCGCCGTATCCACCTCCGCTGTTGTTGCTCCGTATGCGTTAGCGGAAAGTAGCGCGTCGCAAGGCGATAGTGCTGTTACTCGGGAGGAAGGTACGGCGGGGGATGAGGGGTCGTCGTTAAGCAATGGCGCCATTGTGGGCATCTCGCTGGGTGTCCTGGCGGCCGTTGGTATTGGTGGGGCAGTTGCGGTGCAGCAGGGGTGGCTGGAACTGCCGGAGCCGCTGAATGCTCAGGTGCTTGGTGGGCTTGCGGCGATCGCGTCGGCGCTGGCGGTGCCTGCGCTTGCGCCGAAGCAGAAGGCGAAGCCGGCGGGGAACTCGTGCTCGCCAGCTGCGTTTGACGCGGTTGTGCCGGAGTGGCCGGCAGGGTTTGGTACGTCGGTGAACTTCTGCGACGGCAAGTGGGCCGTTGCGGGTGCGAAGGGGACGGACTGGATCCTGTTCTTCAAGAACACTGACGGCAAGTGGGCCAGGATTCCGGCTGATGGTACGAAGCGGACGGGCATGACGCAGGCGTGCTACAACGGCATCAAACTGCGTCAGCAGGGCGCGCCGGAGGCGTTCATGCGCGAGGTGCCGGTGTGTACGCCGGCGGAGATTGGGGCGTAGGAGTCGATTCCTCCCTTCCTTCGCGTTACCGAAGTTTATATCGAGTGGCAATAGGCATCCTTGAAACATGGTTCACTCGCACTGGCTGCCGGAATATTTCAGGGGAGCTATTAGCAAATCGTGCCTGTTTCCAGCCTATTTTTCTGGGCTAGCAAAGGCTGGGGTAGAAATCGTGCCTACCAGTACACGGTTTCGTAAGTCAGATTTCGGGGTTCTTTCGGCTGTGTCGAGTGGTTTAAATCAGCGACTAATTTCCTCGCCCTTAGCACTAACAGTGTGACGGTAAGATCGTCAGAGAAATAAAGGACGGGTGGGGGAGATAGATGACCGTTGACCTAAAGGTTAGCGTTAGCAGAATCAAGTGGGGTGTTGACAACTCAGTCTGGATCCCTTCCCCATTGAATCTGCTCTTGGGTCTCATTGATAGCCCGCAGAGTCAAAGCGGAAACTGCCACTGTTTCTATAATCGCTAGTGAAACAGCAGTTGCAAGGATAGGGAGCGATAGTTTCGGGGGGATAGATTCAGGGGTAAACAGTGCTAGCACGAATGACAAGGCGAGCAAAGTTAGCGCGGAGTACACTAGCTTTCGGGGAAGGGAATGCTTGCTCATTGATCGCATGCGTCGCGCGCCGGACGAATCCCCAGTGTAAATTACAGTGACAGAGGTAGAGACGAAGGCCGCTAGTACTCCGAAAACACCCGAAAGTGTTTTGAATACTTCGTTGAGGTCGTTTATGTAACTGCTTGTCCAGAGGGGCGAGCTTGGCGGAATAACATAGAAAGATATCGTTCCCCAGAAGAGAACGAGTGCCAACCGCCAAAGCCCGGGGGCCACAGCGTGGCGGATTGCGTAAGGCGTTGCCTCGGCCCCATCACTTAATAGTTTGATCGCTCTAGACATTTGAATTACCACTGCTAGCTTTTGGGTACATCCGGTACCCGTTCGTGAAGAATTGATCTCAGCTCGCTATAGACACTATCGATGGTTTTCACCGCAGATTGCATGAAATCACTGCTGTTGTTGCGATCGTCCCATCGGACTGTGGCTCGATGCGTTATCCGGTCGGAAAAAAGATCGTAAGTTTGAACTTCTCCTTCGGCTGATTTTGCAGCTACTTTGGCGCCCGTCACTTTATTTTCGTCGGTAAAGATTGGGGTCCTAACGACTTCATCCACGAAATCTGCAATCTCTTCTGCGTTTTGGCTTTTCTGTTTTGTTCTGCCCGCCCTGAATTTAATTGACACTTCCATGCCCCGGTTTTTGTTGAGATCCGATGGCATTAGACCGAATATGCTGAGATCGTCTTTGTCCATCTGATTAGGGCGGAGTTTGAATTCCGCTGCGTTGATGGTAAAACCTTTCTTCTTGATCAGCTTATCTAGAACATCTGTCCTGGTAATGGGCCTTGCGGACCAACGTGCCTGTGAATCGGAGTATGGCGGAGAAAACTGAGACAGCCATCGCGCTACATCTGTGTGGCTTGGAGCGCCCATGTTTGAGGAAAGAAGTCCGAAGATGTTCCGTTCGTAGAAGGTAACAACAGTTTCCTCTGCCGGATCCCAATCTTGACCAGATCCGGCCATGCCTTTGCGCTCCCCTGTCTGTAGGTTTCTTTCGCGGGGAGGGATGGTTCGGTCAACGCTGAGCGAAATTGCATACTTTCCAGCTGTTTTTCGGACCTGCCCATCAACGGTTTTTCCGTTTCGTTGGATAGCCTTCGGAGTAGTCGTGACTGCAGCGTCTACTGGCTCAGCGATGTCTTTGAGGCGAGTCTGCCAGTCAACTCCCGCCACTGGCAGACTGTCGATGCTTTTGCTCGTTTTACCGTTCCTACTATCCTCTCTGATGTGGCTTCCATCTTTCGAGAATGTGTGAAGTTGGAAGAACGAAACAGTTGCATTTTTTTCGCGAATTGTCATTTATCGGCTCCTTGGCTTTCGTATCGAATTCTAGTTAACGGCGCCGCCAATGTGGTTTAGGCCAATATGGATTAGTATGTGTGGTCAATTTGTGTCGCGTACCTCAAATCTTGTACCAGCACTCTCCAACTCGATCCTGCTACCTGAAATTCTCTTTGCGTGCCGTGGGGGTTATGTACTCGTTGACGAGCGAAAAGGGTGCTGGGGATTCCAGCGTGGAGCTGGGCCGAGCGGGCTACTGATAAGTGCTAAGTCATGAAGAAAATGAAACAGTCGGTCAGCATGAGCATCGTGTGGGGCAGCAACGGAGACTTTAGGGTGCCCGCGCCAGCCTTTTTGTAGTACTTCTGCAGCGTTCAGGACGGGGTGTCTACACTGATCGGACGCCAATGTGTGCTCGACGCCTTCCCCAAATGCTTGCTACACCGCCGTTGAGTGGGAACCATCTCGTCGTTGGATGCTTCACACCCCTTGCCTGTCACCGGGCGCTAGTGGGCTACTGAGCAGGGGCCGTTGCGAATTTTGGCCAGCTTTGCTCGGGGGTCTGCGAACGTTCGGGCGAACCGCTTTCTCTCGGCGCGACTGTTTGCATGTTTGGGTTTTCGCTGAGCTTATAGCTTCGTGAGTGTGACGGTCGGTAAACGGCCAAAGAAGAAAAGTGGCCCTGGGGTATCAATCCCAGGGCCACCCGGCGTTCCGACTGGCTACTCTGTGCCCGGCGAACCCCGATCCCCACCTGGGGGAGGCAAGCGCGGCGCTCTTTGTGAGCCACTCGGCTGTGCAGGTTTCCTCGATTCCTGCAGTACCGCCTGGCGATCGTTCATCAAGATCTCTCAGCCCCCAATCCTTCCACATGAAGGGAGAGGTAGAGCGGTCTTGGCTATTTGGATCGCTTGGAAAGAAGTATAGGCAGAAGTTTCATTTTTGGTCAAGGGACCAGTAGTTTTATTTTGTAGTGTGCCACTTTTCGCATTGGTGCTATCCCGATTGCGGGGCAACAAATGGTACGGTTTTGGGGAATTGACCTATACAGTTACAGCGATAGCTATGGAGATCCATGAATTCCTCATCGACTGCAATGAACAATAACAGGGGTGCACTCGTCGCTCAAGCAGCAGTGCTGGCCAACGCCCTGAAGCGTCAAACAGGCCGTGACGCGATCCCGGTTCGGTCGCGTTTTGTCCGCGAGCTTGGGAATCCGATCGGGAAAGTAGCGAACACGCCCCTGAAAAACCTGGTGAGGCGAGGGGATCGGGATGGCATTACCATTCGTCTCTATTTAGGCCTTCTCTGGATCTCGACCGCACCTCCTTACGACAGCACCGTCTCAGCGGAGCGATGGGCACATCTGCTGGCGTTGGATTTGAAGACGAACTATCGACGAAGGGTTTACGAGGCGTTTCAGCGCCTGGAGAACCAGAAATTAATCAAGGTGAAAAGACAACCGGGGGCTGTTTCTACCATTTTGCTTTTGGATGAAGGGGGGAAGGGTGTTGCCTATAAGGCGCCGAGACAGGCAAGACGCGCGGCAGATGCGTGGATTAAGGTCCCATCCGGACTGTGGCAAATGGAAGAGTTTTACGATCTGAAAACCCCCGGGTTGGCCATGCTGCTTGCGATATTGGCTGACACGTCGCCAAAGACGGGCTACGCCTGGTGGTCGCCAGCCCATTTTGAGCGGCGCATCGGTTTGAGCCAGTCCACACGCTCTCGGGGGGTGGGAGAACTTAAAGACGCGGGCCTGCTCGAGATCCGGCGGAAGAGACTCGCACCGGGGGAAGGCAGCTTCTCCAATGACAAGTTTAGGAATACCTACCGGCTAACTCTGGATAAGCCCATTCTGGCTACGGAAATGTTTTCTCGCGTGGAACAGGAAGAAGCCGACTAGTGCTCGTCTGCTAGCCGAAAGGCGTTTGGGGGAGAACATCAGCGCCTTTCGTGCGTGCAGGTGTGGCTACCCCGGTAACTCATCGGGGGCGGGTTATGCGTGGTGTCGAGGAAGCGGCAGATCATGAAGAAGATGGACAAGCCGATCAGTATGGGGACCCGACACCGGGCGAGTAGTTAAGCCTTGACTATGCGGAGGTTCGGTCGGCGTAATGACGGGGAAGGGCGGACGCTTGGATTTGCAGGCTCTAGGCTGGGAAGGGCGCTTGCTGCTGCGTTGAGGGTGAGAAAATGCAGGTCTTGCACCGGGATGTGAGTAGTGTCGGCGATGCTGCGCGCGGACTGGCCACCGTCCGGGCTGAAAACGAAGTCGAAGACTCGAGACCTTTCGTACTGTAAATCGCTTCCAGGCTCGCTGGTTCGGAACCCACGGCTGGAAAGTATCCCAAGGTACTGACGAAATTGGCGGTCGCTGAGCTTGCCGGCATTGAACACTGCCATGAGTGCAGCCATTGCGGATACTTTTAATTTTGTTTTGAGTCTGAGGATGTCGTCAAGACTTGGGTGCAACCGAAGGTTTGCGTGAATCACGTCGGTCGGGATGAGAAATTCTGAGGCGAATTTGTTTGCTTCGTCCTCTCGATCGGTAGGGGGTATCCGGGGCACTTTGAAGTGTCCCAGGTTTTGTTCCGTTTGAG
>NZ_KV787964.1:0-1033 GCF_001807155.1 Corynebacterium sp. HMSC05C01
GACCGTCGATCCGAACACCGGTGAGATCACTGTGACTATTCCGGAGGACGCAACTCCGGGCACCAAGATCACCGTCCCGGTTGTTGTGACCTACCCGGATGGTTCCACCGACACCGTTGATGTCACCGTCACCGTCGGTGAGAAGGATCCGGATGCTCCGGCGCCAGCCCCGTCGGTCACGGAGACCAACACCACGGTTCCGAATAACGGTGGCGAGCACACCGTCGGCAAGGTCGAGAACCCGACTGGTGAGGAGACCGGCAAGCTCGTCGATAAGGACGGCAATGAGATCCCGGGCTCCGAGGTCGAGATCGACAAGGAGACTGGCGAGATCAAGGTCACGGTTCCGGAGGGCACCAAGCCGCAGGATGCCAAGGTCATCGTCTCCAAGGGTGAAGGTGAAGACGCCGAGAAGATCGGCGAGATCGATGTGAAGATCGTGAACCCGGACTACGGTGAGCCGACGAAAGTTAAGGCCGGCGAGACCGAGACCTCGAAGAACCCGTTCGGTGACGCCAAGGTTCCGGCAGGTACCAAGGCCATCGGTACCCCGTCCAACGGCTCTGAAGGCTGGACGTTCATCACCGATACCGATAAGACTCCGGGCGTCGTCACGGCGAAGGCTCCTTCTTACGAGAAGGTCGGCGAGAAGATCGCTGAGAAGCTGCCGGAGATCCAGAAGCAGGAGACGGGTAAGCGTTGGGATGAGTTCGTGAAGATCTTCACCCCGTTTGCGAAGCCTTCTGTGGATGTTGAGTTCACCTACCCGGGTGGTTCGAAGGACAAGGCAACCGCTGGCTTTGACCTGGTTGGCAAGGATGGCAAGTCCTTGCTGGATCCGACCGGTGACTTCGACGGTGACGGCATCTCGAACAAGGACGAGATCGAGGGTGGCACCAACCCGGCGAAGTCGGACAAGGGCAAGACCCCTGAGATCGACGTCCCGAAGTGTGTCGCAACCTCTGTCGGTTTCGGTCTGCCGCTGATCGCGCTTCTGCCGATTGGTCTGGCTACCCAGATCCAGATCCCGGGC
>NZ_KV787964.1:1053-2313 GCF_001807155.1 Corynebacterium sp. HMSC05C01
GGCTACCCAGATCCAGATCCCGGGCCTGTCTGAGTTCGTCGCTCAGGCGAACGCCCAGGTCCAGAACGCGAACACGCAGTTGCAGCAGCAGTTGGGTATCTTCAACCCGCAGTTGGCTGCTCAGGTTGAGGCCATCAATGGTCAGCTGGCGCAGTACGGCACTGACCTCGCTACGGTTGCCGCTGGTCTGGCGCTGATCGCCGCTGGCATCCTCGCCGGCACGATCATTTACGACAACTGCTCCCCGAAGGGTGGTTCGTCCGTGAAGGATCTGGAGTTGAAGGGTTCTTCCGGTAACACCTACGCAGGTTCTTCCAAGGAGACCAAGGCTCCGGAGAAGAAGTAGGTTCTAGCTACTAGTTAGCGCGTCGTTGCCCCGTATCCCCGTTGTTGGGATACGGGACAGCTGTCGTTGGGGCATTTTGCTTATCGACGACCCCACCACCCCGAATCACCCCCTAAAGTAGGCACTTCTGCTTTGCTAAGAAAATCTCACCTTTAGCCCGTTTTTCACGGATCTTCTCGGTGTTAGTGGATCAGGAGGCCAAGTGTCGTGCCTGGGTGGAAATCGTCACCCAAAAACGCAGGGCAGATAAACATTTGCAGTGGTTGGAGGTGAATCTCGAAAGTGCACATTTCCAAGATGTATCTATTTTGGCATATCAACTATTTTTGCCGACGTGGAGAAACGCGGTCCAGCAAAAAATAAAAAAAGACACTGTCGGGTTGGAAGAACCTGAGAAATCTTCTACGCGGTTGTGGGCAGACGTAATGATCATTGCGGGCGGTTGTCAACTTCTTTACCCTTGCCTATGTCGGCCCTGTATGGCATGTGTCCGAAAAGCGTCACAACAAGCAGGGCTTGTCTAACCGAAATTGTCATTTTCGAGGAAGGAATTTTCGGTGAAGAAGAATTACATTGCACGTCGTCGTGGCACGTCGGTTGCTGCGGCTGCGTTGTCGTTTGCATTGGTCGCGCCGTTGGCGCAGCCGGTTGCGTTTGCGCAGGAGGATAAGCCTGCTGCTGAGTCTGCTCAGAATGCGGATGCTCCGAAGCCTCCTGCCGAGACGCCGGCTTCGGATGTTGAAGCGTATGCGGATGCGATCCATTCGCCTGGTGAGGCTGATCAAAAGGGCACGATTTCCGGTTCTGTCAAGGAGATCGTTGAAACCGCTGTTGGTTTCGGCAACGTGCAGGATTCCGGTAAAGCCCTGAAGGGTGTGAAGGTGTATGCGCAGTGGTACGAGGGTGTTAACTCT
>NZ_KV787965.1:0-2338 GCF_001807155.1 Corynebacterium sp. HMSC05C01
ACCTTCGACCTCAAGTAAGGCAAGGCGCAGTGCCCACCGCTGGGACGTATCCTTGACCGGTGCGATGCGTCGCTCGATCAACACCAGCTCGTCCAGCGAGAAACCTCGCGCTAAAGAACTGGCTGTCTTTTGTTTGCGCGTGAACTTGGTGCGCCCGAAATACACATCCCGCAGCCGCGACCAGGCACGCGCTCGATCCGGTGCAAAGCCCGAGGCGAGCGCAACCTCAAGGTCGAAGTCAGCCAGCGTCTCCAACGCTGCGGCCGACATCGCCTGCACTAACACCTCGAACGAATTCATGCCCAAAACGCTAAACGCCCGGCGCAGAAATTGCACCTGGCCTGTGGATAACTGGGCGTGGAGTCGTCGAAAAGTAAAGAGTTATCCACAAATCACAGCTTGAGGCGCCCGGTTAACGCGCGGGAGAGTGTCAGCTCGTCGACAAACTCCAAGTCCCCGCCAAGCGGCATACCCGACGCCAAGCGCGACACCGTCAGCGACGGGAAGTCCTTCAACAGACGCGCCAAATACGACGCCGTCGCCTCCCCCTCCGTATCAGGGTCGGTAGCCAAGATGACTTCGGTGACGTCGGGGTTGTCGGCGCCGTCGACGTCGTCAAGCACACCGCCTATGCGCTGCAACAGCGGCGCGATGGCCAGGTCCTTCGGGCCGACATTCGCCAACGGATCCAACGACCCGCCAAGCACGTGATAGCGGCCCGAGTACTCCCCCGTGCGCTCAATGACCTGGATGTCCTTCGCGTCCTCCACCACGCACACCAGCGTCTTGTCGCGGCCCGAATCGGCACAGATGCGGCACACTTCCTCGCGCGAGACGTTGTTGCAGATGCGGCAGAACGTCACCCCGTCGCGCACGGCGGCTAGGGCGGCGCGCAGCCTATCGATGTCCTCCGGCTCCGTCTTCAGCAAATGAAACGCGATACGTTGCGCGGATTTGGGGCCGATGCCGGGGAGGCGCGAGAATTCGTCGATAAGGTCTTGCAGCGGTCCTTCAAACACGCGGGGGTTCCTTTCGTGGCATGAAAAACGCGCCCGACCAGGCCGGCCGGACGCGGAAAGCGACAGGTTAGACGATGCCGCCGAACGGGATATCGCCCGGGCCTGCCTGCGGGGCGCCACCCTGCGGTGCGCCGCCACCCATTGCGCCGCCGGTGAGCGGGGCGATCTTCTCTTCGGCGAGCTTGCCGGCCTGGTCGTGGGCGTCGCGGTATGCGGCGAGGATGAGGTCCTGCAGCGTCTCGACGTCCTCCGGGTCAACGGCTTCCGGCTTGATGGTCAGGTCGGTGATTTCAGCGCCGCCGGTCATGGTGACAGCAACGAGGCCGCCGCCTGCGGTGCCGGTGACCTCGGTCTGCAGCAGTTCCATCTGTGCCTGCTGGAGGGCGGCCTGCACTTCGGCGGCTTGGCGGATGAGTTCCTGCATGTCCTGTGGTTGGGTCATGGTTGCAACCTTTCGTTTGTTGGTAAAGCTCCGTGGGCCATTGTACGCGTCGTTTAGAGGGGTTTGGCTCCGAGTTCGGCGGCGAGGAGATCCATGGCGACTTCGGTGGCGTCGCGGCGGTCGGCGGTTCGTTCTCCGTCGCGTGCTTCTTGGGCCATGTCGCGTTCTTCGTCTTCGCGTGTGTATTCGGGTTCGTCTTCTTCGTAGGGTTCGGCTGGTTCGGGTGGTGGGGGGATGTCGTCGCGTTCGCGTTGTGCGCGTTCGGCGGCTTTTTGGCTGGCTGCGGCGACTGCGGCTTGCCAACTGTTGGCGGGGGCAGGGTCTTCGGGCTTTTCGCTTGACGACGACCCCTCGCCCGGATTCCACACCTCCCTCGGTTCTGGCCGCTTGACGTGGGCGGCGTCGGGGTTGGTGCCGACCACGCAACGGACCTTGATTGGCGTGCCGAGCTTTTCGGTGAATACGGCGACGATGTCTGCGTTGTTGCGTTCGGCGTTGATGCGGTCGGCGAGCGCCCCGGTGTGATGGCCGACGACGAGGGTGTCGTTGTCGAAGCCGAGCGGTTTCGCTTCCGTCAGCATGATTTCGGCGACCTGGTTGCGTGCGCCGACGGATTGGCGCAGGCGGGTCCAGTCGCGTTCGATGCGCTGGTACAACTCGTCCGTGTCCGGCTGCGGTGCGGCCTGTTGTGGCGCTGCTGGCTCCGGCGCGGGTTCGGGCGTAGCGGGTTGCGGAGCCGGATCCGGTTGTGCGGGTTCAGGCTGGGGCGCTGGCTGCGGTTCCGGCGTTGGCTGTTGCTGTGCCGGCGCAGCGGGCGCGGAAGGCGCGGCGGGCTGTGCAGGCGCGGGCGCGGCAGGCTGCTGGGCGGCCGGCGCGG
>NZ_KV787966.1:0-15988 GCF_001807155.1 Corynebacterium sp. HMSC05C01
CGAGCCGAAAGCACAAACGGCTACACCACTTCACGGGACTTGACCCAATCTATGAGCCCTCTGTCATGGCTTTAAGCGCCGCAACGTGCTGTGCATAGGCTTCTGTTCCAGTCTGGGTCAACGCGACCCAGACGGCGTCTTTCGCGCGCGTGGAGCCATATTCGCGGGTGCGGCTGATATAGCCGCTGTCCTCAAGATGTTTCAACTGCTTGGAAAGCGTATCGGCAGGAAGCTCGGTGAGCTCTGCAAGCACGGCGTATTTCATCTGCCTGCCGCCGGTTGCGCCTGAATGGAACAGCGTGGCACAAATTTTAAGCCGATTGATGGGGTGGATGACCGGATCCAGCTTTGCTGGGCGTGGTGAAGGATCCTTAGACATTGACGCCCTTTACGGCGGCGTTGCGGTTCTCATACAACATCCATGCCGTCGCCGTAGAAACAACGACGCCGCAGACAATCATCCACGGCCAAGTATCAGGCGTCGGCACGGTGGAGAACATCATGGCACCTGGCAGCAGTACTCGTGACCAGGTGGCGCGATCATTACTCGGCCCCATATTGGGATTGACCCGAACGAAGGGGTTCGCAATCTTATCTTTGAGGAGATAGCCCAGAACGAACGTCGGTACAAGAACCGCGAGGCCGTACCACCATGACAGCTTGAATAGCGCGATACCGCCGCCGGCGCCAAGCGCCACTATCGCCACCGCCCACCAGCTCTGCGTCCACGTGGTGCGCTTTTGAACGTCGTGAATGATCTTAAGGTCGTCGCTCATCGTTCTTCTCCCTAACGTCAACTTCACTGGCTTGCAATTAAGGCAAGTGTAATACTTGCCTTAATTGCAAGTCTAATGCTTGCCAAGTGTGCAAGTGAAAGACTGTGCATAGTGGGGATACAGCTACGCATGGGGTCTAACGGGGCTGGTGGTCTGCTACTGTGACATCTGGCCGACTTTTATTGACTGAGGCTCCACGGCCTTACATCGCCCATCGGGTAGTGCCTTTGCTGGTTGTTCCATTGCGTTTGGTATCACCGCCGCAGTAGCAGCGTGGTCGGTTCTTTGGCATTGAGCCACCACACCACCGCCTACTACCACAGACTGGCAGCCACACCGGGGATTCACCGTGTTGAGGCCAGATATATGCTCCCAAAGCATATATTTCACGCTACCCTACAGGTCAGAACCTAAAAATCCCCGATCCCAGACACACTTTCTGGCCCTTACCCCCAGAAGACCTACTCCAGCCCGAAGAGCTCCCGTTGGAAATCCGTGGGGTTCTTCAGCTTCTCGGATTCGGGCAGTGGGCCGGGGAGGGTGGTGCCTGCGGCGAAGGGGGAGCCCGGGAGATGGTCGCGGCCGTGGGGTTGGGTGAGGCCGGAAAGGTCGGGCCCGGAGGGGACGATCCGGGTGGGGTTCACTTCGCGGTGGACGATGTAGTAGTGCTGTTTGATCTCCGTGAAGTCGGTGGTGTCGCCGAAGCCGGGGGTTTGAAACAGCTCGCGGAGGTAGCCGTAGACGTTTGGGAGTTCGGTGATCTTGTTGCGGTTCGTCTTGAAGTGGCCGTGGTAGACGGCATCGAAGCGGATGAGGGTGGTGTAGGCGCGGATGTCGGTCTCTGTGATGTGTTCGCCCATGATGAAGCGGTGGTTGGCTAGGCGGTCTTCGAGCCAGTCGAGGACCTCAAACACGTCGTCGTAGGCTTCTTCGTAGGCGTCTTGGGAGGCTGAGAATCCGGCGCGGTACACGCCGTTGTTGAACTTGCGGAAGAGGAAGTCGTTGATCGCCTCCGCCTCTTCGCGCAGCTCTTCCGGTGGCAGCAGGTTCGGGGCGCCGGGGCGGTGGTAGGCGGTCCACTCGGTTTGGAAGTCGCGGACCATGGAGTTGTAATCGTTCGTCACCACCTTGCCGCTTGCTTCTTCCACGATTGTCGGCACGGTGATGCCGCGCGGGTAGTCGGGAAAGCGTGCGAAGTATGCATCCTGCAGGCGGGGGATCTGTAGCACGGGGTCCACGCCGCCCGGATCCAAGTCGAAGGTCCAGGAGCGCTTGTCGTGAGTCGGGCCAGCCAGGCCCAAGGAGATCACATCTTCCAGCCCCATCAGGCGCCGCACGATGACAGCGCGATGCGCCCATGGGCAGGCACGTGCGGCGATGAGACGGTAGCGGTGCGGCTGCACGGGCCAGTGCGAAGCTTCATTGCTTATCGACGACACAATGCGGTCACCGATATAGTTCGTATCCCGCTTGAACTCGCCGTCTGTTGAGGCGTTCTGGGCATCGCCTGCCCAGTCCTTCTGTGCGTCTGTAGTCATCGTGTCCTCCCTTATCGCGTGAAAAGTTTGTGACACGTCAACTATAGGCTGTTTCTGATCATGAGCGAGGGGGGATGTGCTGTTGCAAGAGGATGAGCAGTGTGACGGAAAGCCCGGAGACAGGCCCAGAGACAGGCCCAGAGACAAGGCAATACAAAGCCTTCGGATGGCGCGAATCCTGGGCCTTCATCGCGGTCATGGTGTTTCTCTCCCTAGCTGGCTTCTTTATGGTCGATGGCGGTGAAAGGGCGCTGGAACCCCTTGACCGAGCGCCGGATCCATAGCCGTGCCATTTTGGGACACGCCCGCACCTTCGGTTTCGGGCCATTACCAGAGCGCTTATCCGGAGAAGCCTTCTGCTCCCACTCCAGCGGGGTAGTGATCGTCCCCTGAGTACGGGGATTCCCCGGATTTACAGGCTGATTCACCGAGAAGATTGTTAAAAACGCCTGCGGATTCTTGCGCCCATCCTGAGTCTTCGTCCACGCGTCACTCAATGGTGTGCTGGTTTTGCGCGATCTCGGTTTCAGCAATGTCTATCAAACGCACGAGACGGGGCTTGAGTCGCATGCGAGGTTAGGCTAACCTAACGTAATAATGGTTATTATCTTCTGAGAGGGCAACACAGTGCCGCTTGTGACTGATGAACCCACCACAGCGACCAATGAGTCGACGAGTCGGCCGAGAGGGGGCGGCACCGCCGACGACGGCCCGCGAACCCGATCACCTAACCCGAAACCGCCGCGTGGACGCGGCCCACACACCCGGAGACAGAACCAGATGAAGTCGATTGCCCAGATCGTCCAGAACAACCTCAGACTCCTCTCGGCCTACGAGGACAAGGTCCAGCCGAGGTTCCTCAGCCGCTATGCGCGTGAACCGATGGACGCCGCCGTCGAAGGGCTCGGGGCCGGACGGAATTCCACGTCGCCGACGTCCTCGCGCCGCTCGGCAGGGTCGCCGGGCAGCGAGGTCGAGGACCTCGCCGAAGCCAACGGGTTGAAGCTGGGCGGAGCCTCACACGTCGGCATGGTGTACTTCTGCACTCTCACGAAGAAAAGCGCGATCGGGGAGGCGGGCAAGTGAGCGCTGTGGACGGGACCGTAGGCCCGTGGTCGCTGCTCGCCCCGATTCGGACCCGGATGCGGGCGGTGGTCGCGTTATCTGTCCTGTCGTCGGTGGCTACCGTCGCTTCGCTGGTCGGCATCATCGACATCGCGATGACGTACCCGGAGGCCCCGGAGCATCGGACGTGGTTGGCCGTGGCTGTCATCGTCGTCGCCGCAACGGTGCGCATGGCCGCAGACGGCGCCGCCGGCATGCTCTCGCACCGGGCGGATAACGACCTGCAGCTCCACCTCCGGCGCCGGCTGGTCGCCCAAATCCGGAAGTTGCCGCTGGGCTGGCTGGACGCCCGGCGCTCGTCGGGAATCATCGAGTCGGTTGAGAAGGACGTCGCGGCTGTCCACCAGCTCATGGGCCACACCGTCGGTGAGACCGTGGTGGCGGTGCTGGTTCCCCTGCTTTCCCTCATCGCGCTCGTCGTGGTGGATTGGCGGATCGCGGTGGTGGCGGTCGTCCCGGTGCTGGTCACCTTCGCCCTGATGGGCGTGATGATTTCGCGCGGAGCCGCTCTTCAGCGCGACTACGAGCGAGCCTCCGAAGGAGTGACGGCCGCGGTCATCGAGCTGGTGCGCGGTATCCCGGTGATGAAGTCCTTCGGGCGCGCTAACCAGGGCGCGGGTCGCTACGATGCCGCGGCGTTGTCGTTCGTCCGCGCGTGGTCCGCCTGGTCCCGGCAGTCGAACATCTATCTCGGGCTCATCGACGTGGTGACGTCCCCGACCACAGTTCTCGCAGTGGTGTGCGGGGCCGGCCTCGCTCTGAGGGACGCCGCGGGCGGCATACCGGAGGGTCTCGTCGCCGGGCTGGTTCTCAGCCTTGGACTCTCCGCGGCGATCGTGCGGGTGGCCATGAACTCCGAACCCATCATCGCGGGGATCGCTGCCCTGAAGTCCATCGCGGAGGTACTGAGCACGCCGCCGATCGCCGAGCCCGCCGATCCGGTGCCCGCGCGCGGAGGCGCGCTCGAGGTCCGGAACCTGGTCTTCTCCTACGGCGATGGGCCGCGGGTCCTCGACGGGATGTCCGCGACGTTCGAACCAGGGACCCTCACTGCGCTGGTGGGGTCCTCCGGTTCCGGAAAGTCCACCGTCGCCCGGCTGTTGGCGCGTTTCCACGACCCTGCTGAAGGCTCGGTGCTGCTGGGCGGCGTCGATCTTCGCGACATTGCCGTGCGCGACGTGCACCGCTCGGTGTCGGTGGTGTTCCAAGATCCGCAGTTGTTCACGCTGCCGTTGCGGGAGAACATCCGGCTGGCCAGGAGAGACGCCACCGACGACGAAATCATGGCGGCCGCGAAGCTCGCGAACCTCGATGCGGTCATTGCGGCGCTGCCGAAGCGCCTGGATTCGGTGGTCAACGTCGACGTGACCTTTTCCGGTGGTGAGGCGCAGCGCGTAGCCATCGCGAGGTCGATCGTCACGGACGCGCCGGTGCTCATCTTCGACGAGGCAACCGCTTACGCGGATCCGGCTTCCGAGGCCCTCATCCAGTCCGCAATCGAGCGTTTGGCCCGTTCGCGGACGGTGATTGTGATCGCGCACAGGTTGAGCACGATCCGCAACGCCGACCGCATCCTCGTTCTCGATGGGGGAGCGGTCGCGGAGGCGGGTACCCACGACGAGTTGCTCGCGCGCGGTGGCCGCTACCGGGATTTGTGGCGCGCGTTCACGCTCGACGACGAACCATCCGCCCCGCGGGGCGCTGAATCAGACGATGAAAAGGTGGGGAACCGATGATTCGAGACTTGTGGTCGATGACGGATCGGCGCTCGAGAATGACGCTGGTGTGGCTCATTGCGTTGGCCACGCTTGCCGCGCTGGCCCAGGGAGCGGCGTTCGTCGCGCTGCTGCCGCTGCTGTCGGCTCTGGCCGAGGGAGATGATGCGACGGCGTGGCGTTTCACCGGCGTCATCGCCGGCCTCGCGGCCGCCCATGCGGTGCTGTCCCTCGCCGCGGGGACAGTCGGCAGGGCGAATTCCGCAGCGGTGCTGTCGTCCCTGCTGCATTCCCTGGGCGAACGCGTGCTGACGTTGCCACTCGGGTACGTCACCAAGTCCACGGCCGGCCGCTTTTCGGAGATGGCGTCGTCGGGTATCGCGTTCGCGGCGTCCGTGCCGCACGTGATCCTGCGGCCCGTCATCGCCGCGGTGGTTACGCCGACCGTCATCGCCTTCGGAATTCTGGCGGTGGATTGGCGCGTCGGTTTGGTTCTTGTCGCGTCGGCGCCGGTGCTCTTCTTCGCCTACCGGGCCATTGGCCGGGTCGGCGGGGAGTCGGACGAAGCGCATGCTGAGGCCGTCGCTGCCGTCTCCAGCAGGCTGATCGAGTTCACCCGTGGCCAGCAGGCGATTCGCGCCGCGGGCGACGGTTCGGCGGCGGACGCGATGGTGGATGAGGCTATCCAGGCCCAGCACGATGCGTTCGCGAAGGCGACGTCGACGCAGGGGGCGGCCATCGGACGGTTGGGTTCGGTCGTCCATGCAGTGTTCACGGCGGCGGTGATCGTCGCCGTGGCAGTCGCCGCGACGGGCGGGATGGCGCCGGCGCATTTGGCGCCGATACTCATCGTGCTCGTCCAGTTCACCGGACCGATCACCACGGCGGGAGCGTTGTCCGGCGGTTTCGGTGCGGGCCGCAACACGTTGGCTGCGTTGCGTGACCTGCGGGCAATCCCCGCTCTTCCCGAACCTGCCGCACCGGAGCTGCCCGACGGGTATGACGTGGAGTTCCGCGGCGTGAGCTTCGGGTACGGAGATAAGAAGGTTCTCGACGGCGTCAGCTTCCGTGCACCTCAGGGAGCGCTGGTTGCCGTAGTGGGACCGTCGGGGTCGGGCAAGACGACGGTCATGCGGCTGCTGTCGCGTTTTCATGATCCGGACTCGGGGGAGATCCTCATCGGCGGGGTGCCCTTGCCTCGGATCGGCACCGACGGCGTGAACTCGCTGGTGACCCCGGTGTTCCAGGAGACGTTCCTTTTCGACGCGTCCGTGCGGGACAACGTGGTCTTCGCCGACCCCGGATTCGGTTCCAGGCCCGGTGACGGGGACCGCTTGCGCGAGGCCGCCCGGCGTTCCGGGGTGGACCGCATCGTGGAGCTGCTGCCTTCCGGGTGGGATACCCCAGTGGGGGAAGAGGGGACGCTGCTGTCGGGAGGTGAGCGGCAGCGCCTCGCCATCGCCCGGGCGCTTCTGAAGGATTCCCCGGTGGTGCTTCTCGACGAGCCGACGTCCTCGCTGGATGCGGCCACTGAGCGGGCGATCGTCGGCACGATGGAGGCGTTGCGCGGCGATCACACTGTGATCGTCGTCGCCCATCGCCTGCACACCATCCGCGATGCCGACCTCATCGTCGTGCTTTCGGAGGACGGGACGGTCGCAGAACGGGGCACGCACGATGAATTGCTGGCGAAGGGCGGCCCCTATGCCGAGTCGTGGACCGCCACGACGACGGCATCGGAGAAGCGCGGATAGCTAGTTCATCTAGCGCCAGATTGGCTTAGTTCCCAGGAGCCAAAGCGCACCGCGCAGACACCCCAGTGGAGGAGCAAGAGCACGAGGAGCGCCAAGGAAAGTGCGTGCCAGCCTTCGTCCCAAGCACCCAAGCACAGAGTGCCCACGGGGAAGGTAGAGCCCCACCAACCAGGGCCGTAGGGCGCCCAGTGGAGGACAGCCTCGTAGAAGCAGTACATGGCGTAGAGGACACACGGTGCGCCGAGGGTGAACATGATGAGGCCGTACAGGTGGGCGTCGAAAAGCAATGTCGATGCTGCCGTCGACTGGCCAATAACACCGAGGGGAATCCACGCTGTACCCGCGGCGGCGCCACGCGGGCGCGTGCCGGACCAGTAGCAGTAGAGGAAAAGCGGGATCGCGGTGAAGAACGTGAGGAAGAAGCACAGCTCACCCGCGTAGTGATAAAACTCGCCGTGATGGGTGGCCAGCTGCCCGCCGGATGTCGCAGCGACCATCGGGGACACGAGCGCCAAGCCCCACGGGAACGCAGGCTCGGTGTAGTGCGCGGACTGCTTCCACAAACCCCAGAGTTGCCACAAGCACACGATGATGGCCAGTGGCGCGCCGATCCACCAGCTGAACAGCTGGAACGCATCGTTGCCCGTGTGTGCCGTCCACGCCGAGCCGCACGCGAGCAGCCCCATCGAATACATGCCCCACGCCGCCATGTTCTGGTGCCGCGGCGGCTCATTGCGCACGCCGACCGTGAACACAACGAGGAGCCCCGCCGCGATGAGCGCAAACACGAGCTGGGCTACATGAAATCCATGTAACCCAGTCAAACTCGACGCAATCGAGGTTCCCATTAAAGCGCCGGCCCAAGCGGGACCGAACTTTGGCAACGTCATAGGACTAACGCTAGGCCTGCCACCTCGTCTCATCCACTTTGGGTCGGGGCTTTGTGGTTTTTAGAACGCGATTGGCCTGAAGCGCGCGACGGCGCCGGGTGCTTCGAATCGACGGAAAAGACCACGCCAATTGCCCATCACGGATTCGCATCAGTAGGGTGAAAACATGTCGAAGAGCCAGGCGCAGCGTAGCGTGTCGCGCAACCCCCGCACACGCCGACGCTCACCCGGTTGGGTGCCCGACCAACACGGCGCCTGGTTTATGGTCACCGTCCCCGCTATTACTGGTGTCATCCTGGCGCCGTCGTGGACTGCGATTCCCCTGTTGCTGACCTGGTGGCTCGGCTATTTCACGTTTTTCGCCGGCAGCGTCTGGATCCGCTCGCGCTTCCGCGAACGCAACCGGCCCCCGGTCGTGGTCTACGGGTCGCTCGCGGCCGTCGCGGGTGTGACAACGCTGATCTTCAACTGGCGGCTTCTCATGTGGGTCCCGGCGTTCGCACCGTTGGTGGCCATAGCCGTATTCGAGGCATGGAAGCGGCGTCCGAGGTCGCTGTTGTCGGGTGTTTCCACTGTCGTAGCAGCCTGCCTCATCCTGCCGGTGGCCGCCTGGGCCGGGGGAGGCCTGGATGTGGAGGCGTGGGCCGCATTTGCCGTGTACCTGGCGTACTTCGTCGGCACTGTGCCCTACGTGAAGACGCTCATCCGTGAACGCGGCTCCAGGCCCTGGTTCATCGGGTCGGTGAGCTATCACGTCGTCGTGCTTGTCGCTGCCGTCGTCGCCGTGCTCGTAACCGGCGGGCATCCTTTCCACCCAGCGATCATCGTCGTGGCCGTCGTGTTGCTCGCGCGGGCGACGCTGATGCCGATCACCGGCGCACGTCGTGAGAAGCCATGGACGCCGAAGATCGTCGGACTTCTGGACGCTGCCATCACAGTGCTGGTGGTCATCGTTGTGCTGCTCTAAGGCGCCTCATTCGCTGCCTCGTCACTTTGGCTGATTGAGATACAGCCCATGGCTTCCGCCGTATGATGTGGTGCATGAACTGCCGGAATGTCCGTATCAACTCCGTCGCGGCGCTTATCCTGAGCCTGTTAGGGGTGGCGTTCTTTGCAGTAGGGCGGATTCTGTTTGGGGTGGGCGGATGGCTCGTGTTCTACTCCGTTCCAGCTGGGGTGATCGCCGCACTTGCGCTTCTTGCTTTGTGGTTTATCCCCGTACGCCACGTGAAGGACGACTACCCGTGCCTAGTCAAAGCCTGCCTTAATTTGTGATTTGCAGGAAGGTAAAGAGAAATGTGTTCACGCGTACAACGGGGGAGCGTGCAGGGGTTTGTTTGGCTAGCGGTACTGCGCTGCAAACCTCCCGCTCGTGCGGTGAAACACCAATATTTGTTGCCTGAAAATGAGTGATTCCTGTGGGACAATCAGGCGTCTACAGATTCATAAGGAAGCAACGATGACTGACACCTCAGAGATCCTCGATTCGATCACGCCGAAGCAAACTGCCAAGCTCAACAGCCTCAATGCCGCCATTTGGCAGACTGCCGACGATTACCTCCGCTTGATCGTTCCAGCCGAGAATTACGGTGACTACATCATTCCGTTCACGGTGCTGCGCCGTCTCGAGGGGCGACTGGAATCGACGAAGAAAGACGTTTTGGATCTTGTTCACCGGGAGAACGTGAAGGGAACAGACCCTTCGATCGTGAACCTCATGATCGAGAGCATGTTCAAGCTTCGCTTTTGGAACACCTCGGAGTTGTCTCTCGAGCGCCTGGCTACTTCCGACGACACGTTGAAGGAAGGACTGGAGCAGTACCTCAGGGCGTTCTCTGCAAATATCCAAGAGATCTGGAAAGCGTTCGAGTTTGAGAAACTCATCGACTTCCTCGACCGTAATAACCAACTCTGGAATGTGGTGAACCACTTTGCGTCCATCGACATGTCCGACGAGGCGCTTCAAGACCAGACGATGGGCGACATCTTCGAGAACCTGATGTATCGCTCGTTTGCCCGAAAGGCGAAAGACGCTGGTGAGTTCTATACCCCGCGCGACGCGATTCGCCTGATGACGTCCATCCTGTTCACCTCGGATGACGCGGAACTGGAAGAGGACGGCATCATCCGTTCCGTCTACGACCCCACCGCCGGTACGTGCGGCATGCTCATTGCCGCACGTGATGCGCTCCGGGCTATCAACCCAGGTATTGACATCGTCGTTGCAGGACAAGAGCTCAAGGAATCTTCCTTCGCTATGGGCAAGTCTGACTTGCTCATGCAGGGGTTTAAAAATCCAGAAGTGTTGAAGTTCGGCAACTCTCTGACCAACGATCAGTTCGCCGATGAAACCTTTGACTACATCATGGCGAACCCGCCGTACGGCTCTTCCTGGAAGGCGTTCCAGAAGGACGTCAAAGCGCTCCAGGAGCAGGGCGATCCACGTTTCGCGGAGGGGCTACCCGCAGTTAGCGACGGACAGATGCTGTTCTTGATGCATATTGCGCACAAACTCGCTGCCGCAGAAGGCGCAACGAAGGGTGGACGCGCCGCCGTAGTTACTAACGGCTCGCCACTGTTTACCGGAGATGCGGAAAGCGGTCCGGACAGCATCCGCAAGTACTTGATCGGTGCACAAGGCGGCGTTGAAGTGCTGGACGCGATCATCGCGCTGCCGAATGACATGTTCTACAACACCGGTATTGCCACTTACATCTGGATTCTTGATCGCAACAAGGAGCCACGTCGCCGTGGCAAGATCCAGTTCATTGATGCCACCGAGATTTGCGCACCGATGCGTAAGTCGATGGGTAATAAACGCGTCGAGTTCACGGAAGACAACATCCGCGAGATCACGAAGACCTACAAAGACTTCGAGGAAAACGATCGCTCCATCATCGTTACTGCCGATGATCTGACTTACCGCGATGTGCCGATGTTTAAGTTGGCGCACTACGCGGTGAGTGTCACGGATGAAACTGTGGCAGAAGCGATGAAGCACAAGTCCGCATTCCCGGAGCATGAAGCAGTCATCCGCGAAATGGAAGGCCGTGAGTACAACGATCTCCCGAAGGCGCTGAAGACTGCTGCTAAGGAACATGGTGTGAAGATGGGCGCTCCGTTGCTCAAGCACATCATGAAAGCGCTTGCCGTTGAAGATGAGAACGCACCAGCCTCTCTCGACGAGAAGGGCAATCCGGTCGTAGATGCATCGACCAAGGTGATCGAGCGTGTGCCGTACCTAGAGGATGTTTCCGAGCATATGGAGCGTGAAGTGCTCCCGTTTGTCCCGGATATGCAGTGGGATGAGTCCTTGGCGAAGGTGGGGACAGAGTTGCCGTTGACGCGCCTGTTTTACAAGCCAGAGGAGTCTCGCTCCTTGGAGGAATTGGACGCAGATATTGCTGCGTCTCTGAACCGGATTTACGACCTGTTCAGGGAGGTGCGGGCCGATGACTGAGTTCACCGATTACGTAAGAGCGTTTCTTGCTTTTGATTTCAGAAACGGGAAAGACTGGGCCGAGGTCGCTGATCCTGAAGGCCAGTATCCAGTTTACGGGTCAGGCGGTGCGTTTGGGCATGCCAACCATTATCTGTACGACGGGGAAGCAGTACTTTTTGGGCGCAAGGGAACCCTGGACAGGCCTCTCTACGTTAATGAGAAGTTTTGGACTGTGGACACAATGTATTACGCGATACCTAAGAGTGGGTATGACGGAAAATTTCTCTATTACTGGGCGCAGACCATCCCGTTTGACTTAATTTCCACACAGACTGCGATCCCCAGTATGACATCTTCGGACCTCGGGAGGCAGAGGGTTCCATACTTAGCTCTCGAAACCCAGCGCCGTATCGCTGACTATCTCGATAAGGAAATCAGCGAGATAGACGCGCTGATCGAAGAGTTTGAGGGACTAGTCAATTCACTCGGTATTAGAAAGCGTCTCTTGATTGACAGCATTTTTGATCAGAATGTGCCTAGACTTGCACTAAAATTTTTAGCCGACTTCGTCCCAGGATTTGCTTTTCCCTCGACGTCGTTCACTGATGATCCGAATTGCACTTTCCTTTTTCGAGGTGTGAACCTCAAGCCTGGCATTATCGATCCAACAGACTCACTGTATTTCGATGGGTCGATAGAAGTTCCTGAGCGTTTCGTTCTTCGGGAAGGTGATGTCGTACTAGGGATGGATCGACCATTCATCAAGTCAGGTGTGCGTGTCGCTACTATCCCGCAGGAATTTGAGGGAAGTTACCTCGTGCAACGAGTTTTAAAGATTGAGGGGCGTACAGACGCTTATACCCGCTTGTTCACGTATGCTCTAAGTTCATCCCGTTTCATAGATCACATCACACCAGATTTTACTGGTATCAGCGTGCCCCATTTAAGCACTGATCAGGTCGGTAGTTTTTCTGTTCCGTTGCTTAGCGAGAGCGAAGCACAGCGAGTCGTGGATCGTTTGGACAGTGAATTCGAAAATACCAATTTCCTCATCGAGGAATCCACCAAACTCATCGAAAACCTCAAAGCACGCAAAACTGCGCTGATCACTGAAGTCGTAACGGGGCGGAAAGAGGTCTAATCATGGTGAACCCGATTCTTGAAGAAGCGATGGAACTGACCATCTGCCGATCTCTCAACAGCCAAGGTTGGATCTGGAACGAGGGTGCCAACGACAAGGGGTTCGACCCCGAACTTGGACTGTTCCCCGAAGACGTACTCCACTGGCTAAAGTCCCAGTATCCGGAGCAATACGAGCGGGCGATTCCTGAGTCTGCGAACGATACAGAGCGAAAGTCTCGCGAGCACCGGCTGCTGAAGCGTCTGACCAAGGAACTCGACTACACGCCGATTCTTGATGGCATCACCAAGAAGGTCAACGGCGGACTTCTGGGCACGCTTCGAGATGGGTTCTCGTTCACGCAGACAGACCTCGGCACTGTGAACTTCCCGGACATGGCGGGCTTCTACCCGTATGACCCGGCGAAGACGGATGTGATCGACAAGGCGAAGGAAAACCGCCTACGCGTGCTGCAGCAAGTCCACTTTGAAAAAGGTGGTTTTGGCGAGATTGACCTTGTGCTGCTGGTCAACGGCATCCCCGTGATCACGATGGAACTCAAGACTGACAACACACAGTCGATTGATGATGCTGTCAAGCAGTACAAGTACGACCGCAAGCCGAACCGCTCCGAGCGCCCGCTGCTTAATCCCGGCCGCTGTCTCGTCCACTTCGCAGTGTCTTCTCGTGAAGTCATGATGACCACGGAACTCAACGGCACCGATACCGTCTTCCTCCCGTTCAACCAGGGAACCGAGGAAGGCCGCGCTGGCAATCCCGACAACCCCAACGGGTACAACGTTTCCTACCTGTGGGAGTGGGTGTGCTCGCCAGATCTGTTGCTACGCATCCTGAAGGATTACGCGCTGTGGGAGCCGTCCACGAAGGGAAACGAGGGGCGTCTGATCTTCCCGCGCTTCCACCAGTTGCGTTCAGTAGAGCGTGTCACCAGCGACGTCGCAACCAATGGCACCGGCAGGCGCTATTTGATCCAACACTCTGCGGGTTCCGGTAAGACGAAAACGATTGCGTGGTTGGCGCACCGTGCCAACAAGATGATCCATGAAGACGGTACGAAGCTTTTCGATTGCGTAATCGTCGTTACGGATCGCACCGTGCTGGATAAGAACGTCGCGGACGGACTCTCGCTGCTTCAGGCCTCTGAAGGCATGGTCATCAACATCACCAGCGATGACACCTCAAAGTCGGAGAAACTCAACCACTATCTCACCCAGGGCAAGCGTATTTTGTCCTGTACGCTGCAGACCTTCCCGGCGCTGGCGCAAACGATTGACCGTTCGCCGAAACTGCGAAACCGCCGCTGGCTGGTCATTATCGACGAAGCGCACTCGTCCCAGCACGGCAAGGCATCGCGCACGCTGCTCGAGACACTTTCGGACACCCCTGACGAGCTTGCGGAAGCAGCAACGCGAGCGGCTGCGGATATTGAAGACGAAGAGACACTCGATGGTGGGGCAGCGCTCAGCGATATTGCCGGTTCGACTCCCTCCGGCGAACTCACGCGTGCTGAAAAGGACCGTCTGCAGCAGCAGCGAGACTCGGCGGTCGCGCGGTCGTCGAACGTCACTCTCGTTGCGCTGACCGCAACGCCCAAAGCGAAGACCCTTGCGGTGTTTGGCGAGCCGTCCCCGGACAACCCGGAGAAGTACGTGGCGTTTGACCTGTACTCCATGGCGCAGGCGATCGACGAGAACTTCATCCTGGATGTGCTCCAGAACTACATCTCACTGTCGCTCTACGCCAAGATCGAAGACCAACTTGGCCGCGAAGACGACGTCATTCTTGGCGAGGCAAAATCTGCACTCAAACACTTCGTCCGTTCCCACGAGAAGACGATCCACTCCAAGGCCGAAGTTGCCGTCGAGCACTTCAATAACAACGTGCGCTTCCTGCTCGGATCGACCGCGAAAGCAATGGTCGTTTGCGACGACCGCATGAGCGCATACACCTGGTTCCGGGCGGTTCAGGACGTAATCAAGTCCAACCCGAAATACCACGGGCTCGAAGCACTTGTGGCGTTCTCTGGTTCGCTCGACGTGTCCAAGGATGAGGACATCGAGGAGATCGTTACGGAATCCTCCCTCAACAACGAGAACGCACCTGAGGGTCATCGTCGCATGGAAACGACGAAAATGTTCGACGGTGCGGCGTACAAGTTCCTCATCGTGGCCAACAAGTATCAGACCGGCTTTGACGAACCTCGCCTGTCAGCGATGTACGTGGATAAGCCACTGTCCGGTGTGATGGCGGTGCAGACGCTCTCGCGTCTGAACAGGACGATGCCGTCGAAGAATAAGACCAAGACTTTTGTGGTCGACTTCGTCAATGACCCCGAAACGATTCTTCACTCGTTCCAGCCGTACTACTCGCAGGCGTCTATCGACACCGAGGTAGACCCGGACGTGCTTGCAGACCTTGCTCGCGTGCTGGACACCTCCCAGTTCTACGACGCCGACGAGATGGAAGCGATCGCCGACACGGTGATGGATCGCGACATCGATGTGAAGAAGAAAGACAGCCTGATTCGAATTGGTATCGATCCGATCATTACCCGGTGGACCGAGTTCTACGGAGGCGCTTTGATCTCCGGGGACAAGGACAACGAAGCAGTGGCCACAGATTTCCGTGCGAACCTGGTGAAATACGTTCACGCGTGGGACTTCTTGAGCCAGTTCATCGACTTCCAAGACATCACCCTGCACAAGCGTGCAATCTTCGCTGACCTGCTCGCGCGCAATCTCAAGCTTGGCAAGAAGGCCCGCGAGGAGGACTACGTCACCGGCGTCGAGGTAGTGAAGACCGCGGTCATGGGTGACGTCGAAACAGGCGTTGAGCTGAAACTCAACATCGAGGATTCGCGAGCACCTCTCCCTGTTCCAGGGTTCGATGGTCGTGTCTCTACCGGTGGGGCAGGGGATCCGCTCCAAGGCGCATTCCGCGAAGCAGTGGAGCAGGTCAACGAGCTGTTCTCCGCTGCAGGCATCGACATGTCCAACTCGGCGAATACCCGCATGGTTCATGCCGTGTGGGAGGCGTTAGCTAACGACGAAGAAGTGGAAGCCCTTGCCACCAAGAACCCGCAGGAGGCGTTGGCAAAGTCACCGAAACTTCGCGACAAAGTGCTTTCCGCAATCTTGGGCGCCGACGCTGAGCACGAGCAGTTCACTAACCTCATGCTCGGTGGCGAAGACGCGCTGAACGTTCTCACCGCAGCAATGTCTCGTCTTGCCGTTGCTGCGATGGAGGACAAGGCGCGCGGGATCGCAGTGCCGGACGACGCGCTCATCGGTGGTGCGGAAGAACCCCAGGATGAGTCGCCGGTTGAACGTCGTATCCAGGACCTTCTCGATGTAATGCTCATGCACGCTGGTGCCTCTACCGTTGAGGAGCAACTCGCTCGGTCACTGGACGAAGCGCTCTCGAACCGTGGAACCTCCAACGTGTTCGAGGTGGTTCGCTCGCAGTTCGTCGGACACTCGTTGCCGGTGGACGGTGACCTGTACCAGGGTGTCGTGATGTACGCGGTGGAGCACTACTAAGGGGCAAGGACGGGGCCGATATCTTCTGAAAAGAAAACTGAAGTGTCCCAGGTTTTGTTCCGTTTGAG
>NZ_KV787967.1:0-107654 GCF_001807155.1 Corynebacterium sp. HMSC05C01
CACTAACACCTCGAACGAATTCATACCCAAAACGCTAAACGCCCGGCGCAGAAATTGCACCTGGCCTGTGGATAACTGGGCGTGGAATCGTCGAAAAGCAGTCGAAAAGCAATGGCTTATCCACAGGCAATTTGACCTCGCGGCGAAACCCGCTAAGATACCCAACCGAAGTTTGAGCGATCCGTAAGGGGCGCGCTCAAGTTTCACCGAAGACCGTCGGTCACTTCCGTAAGGGAGTCGAAGGTATCCCATTCCAGGGATCGACCCACGCAGGAGAAACGAGGCTGGACTTGCGTCTGCCCCGTGCCTTCTGCACGGGGCATTTTTCATTGGTGCTCCGGGCGGATTGAAGGACATGAAGTATCGGAAGGAGGCGTGTGTCATGGCAAACCCGAAGAATGTTGCGGAACTTGCAGCTCTGAAGGAGAAGTTCGCTGAGGCGGACTCCATCGTGCTGACTGAGTACCGTGGCCTGACCGTCGGCCAGCTCCAGCAGCTGCGCGGCGATATGGGCTTTGATGTCGAGTACCACGTCGCCAAGAACACTCTCATCAAGATCGCTGCTAATGAGCAGGGCATTGAGGGTCTCGACGATCTTCTCACCGGCCCGACCGCTGTTGCGTTCATCAAGGGCGACGCGGCTGTTGATGCTGCGAAGGTGATGAAGAAGTTCAACAAGGACCACGACGCGTTCGTGATCAAGGGCGGCTTCATGGACGGTAACGTCCTGGACGCTTCCCAGATCGACGCTCTGGCTGAGATGGACAACCGCGAGACCACCCTTGCGAAGCTCGCTGGTGCGTTCGAGGGTTCTCTGGCAAAGGCTGCCGGCCTGTTCCAGGCTCCGGCCTCCAAGACGGCTCGTCTTGTCGCTGCGCTGCAGGACAAGCAGGAAGCCGCGTAAGCAAACTTTTACATCTGGGCTGCAGACGCCCACCTAAAGAAAGGAAGCCATCATGGCTAAGCTCACCAAGGACGAGCTCATTGAGCAGTTCAAGGAAATGACCCTCATCGAACTTTCCGAGTTCCTGAAGGAATTCGAGGAGGTCTTCGACGTGACCGCTGCTGCTCCGGTTGCAGTTGCTGCTGCTCCGGGCGCTGCTGGCGATGCTCCGGCTGCTGAGGAGAAGGACGAGTTCGACGTTGTTCTCGAGGACGCTGGCGACAAGAAGATCGGTGTCATTAAGGCTGTCCGCGAGCTCGTTCCGGGCCTGGGCCTGAAGGACGCTAAGGAAATGGTTGAGGGCACCCCGAAGGCCATCTTGGAAGGCGCTTCCAAGGACGATGCTGAGGCTGCTAAGGCTAAGCTCGAGGAGGCTGGCGCAAAGGTCACCCTCAAGTAAGAGCCTTTCGCTTTTCGACGACACCCCCGCCCACCGGTACGTTTACCGGCTGGCGGGGGTTTCGCTTGTCCTGCGCTAAGATTTCGGACCATGCTGCGTTTTTCCCGTTCCTTGGCCGCGTTGGTTGCTGGTGTGGGTATTGCGCTGGTGGTTGCTGGGATGTTGGCGCCGCGGGTGTTGTTGTCAGGGGAGCGGTTGCCGTTGGCGTTGGGGGATGCGACGTGGACGATTACGGATCCGGATGGCATGCGTGCGGGGGAGTCGGCGCCGGTGACGCGTCAGTTGCATTTGGAGGTGATGGAGCCTTCGGGGGATGAGCGGGCGGCTATTCGTGTGGGGGATTCGGTGCGAGCGGGTGAGGCTCCGGGGGATTTTGAGAATTTGGTGTCTGCGACGACGTGGTCGTATGAGTTGGATCGGGTGTCGGGTGAGGCGTTGTCGCCGGCGCAGGCGCAGGTAATTTTTGCGATGCCTGCTGCTCAGGTGGCGGTGAATGGTGTGTGGCTGAAATTCCCGTCGCCCGCGCCTGCGTCGGACGTGGACGTGTTTGATCCGGTGTTGCGTGGTTCGGCGGTGGCGCGGTTCGTCGATACGCAAGAGATCGGCGGACGCACCGTCAACCGCTACCAGCAGACGGTCGCGCCGACGAATATCGCGCAGCGCTACGCCGATCCGCGTAACACGCTCACGATCGACGGTGAACGTACGTTCTTTACTCATGCGGCGGAGCGCGAGTTGCTTGTCGACGAGCAAACGGGCGTTGTTGTGGGCATCAACGAGCGTGTCGACGACTACTATGCCGACGCCGAGGGTAACGGCGTGCAGAACGTGCTGACCTATGACGGACGTATGGACGAGGCGCAGGTCACGGAACTTGTGCAGCGGGTTGGTCAGGCGCAGCCGAAGGCGGCCAATCCGTTGTTGTGGTGGATTGTCACCGGTGTCGGTGCGGTGTTGGCCCTGGTGGGGCTGATTGGTTCGGTTGTTTCGGCGCGTCGCAATTGACGAGTCGCGCGGGTGGGGTGGTAGGCTGCCCTCCAGCAACTTGGACAACGGCACCAGACGGCACGGGTGCGTGAGGGTTGTAACGCGGGGGGTTGAGTGCCCGATAGGGCCCTTTACAATTTGTTAGCTTTTGTATAAGCTCGCTCGTTGCGCTGGAAGCCGTCTCCAGTACGTCATTGAAGCCTTGTGCATACGGATGAGAATTTCCTATTTGACAAGGTGATTTTGTTGTCTCTGGGGGCGGGTCTTCCGAAGCAGACCAAATGCTAACTTATCCTGCGGAAATGCCGCTGGACCGCGAAGCCAGACGCGGGCCGGTGAGCATCCGCCAGAGGTGCTGGAAGGACCCAACTTGGCAGTCTCAGACCAGACCATGAATATGGCTGAAATCCCGGGGGCTCCGGAACGTTATTCGTTCGCGAAGATTAACGAGCCCATTACCGTCCCGGGCTTGCTCGATGTGCAGCTCGAATCGTTCGCGTGGCTCGTCGGTACGTCGGAGTGGCGTGAGAATGAGCAGGCGAGCCGTGGCGACGATGCACGCGTCACCTCGGGCCTTGAGGACATTCTTGAGGAGATCTCCCCGATCGAGGACTACTCGGGCAACATGAGCCTGACGTTGTCCGAGCCGCGCTTCGAAGACGTGAAGTACACGATCGACGAGTGCAAGGACAAGGACATCAACTACTCCGCGCCGCTCTATGTGACCGCGGAGTTCATTAACAACGACACGCAGGAGATTAAGTCCCAGACCGTGTTCATTGGCGATTTCCCGCTGATGACCGACAAGGGCACCTTCATTGTCAACGGCACCGAGCGTGTCGTTGTCTCCCAGCTGGTGCGCTCCCCGGGCGTGTACTTCGACGAGTCGATTGATAAGTCCACGGAGCGCCCGCTGCACTCCGTGAAGGTTATCCCGTCTCGCGGCGCTTGGCTCGAGTTCGACGTGGACAAGCGTGACACCGTTGGTGTGCGTATTGACCGTAAGCGTCGCCAGCCGGTTACCGTCCTGCTGAAGGCTCTGGGTTGGACCACGGAACAGATCACGGAGCGCTTCGGCTTCTCCGAGATCATGATGTCCACCCTGGAAAACGACGGTGTGAACAACACCGACGAGGCTCTGCTGGAGATTTACCGCAAGCAGCGTCCGGGCGAGCAGCCGACGCGTGACCTTGCGCAGTCCCTGCTGGAGAACTCGTTCTTCAAGGCGAAGCGTTACGACCTGGCTCGCGTGGGCCGTTACAAGGTCAACCGCAAGCTTGGTCTCGGCGGCGATCACGACGGTTTGATGACGCTGACCGAAGAGGACATTGCTACCACCCTCGAGTACCTGGTGCGTCTGCACGCAGGTGAGTCGGAGATGACCTCCCCGTCGGGCGAGATCATCCCGATCAGCACTGATGACATTGACCACTTTGGTAACCGTCGTCTGCGTACCGTGGGTGAGCTGATCCAAAACCAGGTCCGCGTGGGTCTGTCCCGTATGGAGCGTGTTGTGCGTGAGCGTATGACCACGCAGGATGCTGAGTCGATTACGCCGACGTCGCTGATTAACGTGCGTCCGGTCTCCGCTGCGATTCGCGAGTTCTTCGGTACCTCGCAGCTGTCGCAGTTCATGGACCAGAACAACTCTCTGTCTGGCCTGACCCACAAGCGTCGTCTGTCTGCGCTTGGCCCGGGTGGTCTGTCGCGTGAGCGCGCCGGCATCGAGGTGCGAGATGTGCACCCGTCGCACTACGGCCGTATGTGCCCGATTGAGACCCCGGAAGGCCCGAACATTGGTCTGATTGGTGCGCTGTCCTCGTACGCGCGCGTCAACCCGTTCGGTTTCATTGAGACGCCGTACCAGAAGGTCAATGACGGCAAGCTGACCGACCAGATTGATTACCTCACCGCTGACGAGGAGGACCGCTACGCCATTGCGCAGGCGGCCACCCCGATGGATAAGGACGGCAACCTCACCGGTGAGCGTATCGAGGTCCGCCTCAAGGAAGGCGACATCGGCGTCGTCGGCCCGAAGGGTGTTGACTACCTGGATATTTCTCCGCGTCAGATGGTGTCTGTGGCAACGGCGATGATTCCGTTCCTCGAGCACGACGATGCGAACCGTGCCCTCATGGGTGCGAACATGCAGAAGCAGGCTGTGCCGCTGCTGCGCGCCGAGTCCGCGTACGTGGCTACCGGTATGGAGCAGCGTGCTGCGTACGACGCCGGCGATACCGTCATTTCCAAGAAGGCCGGCGTGATTGAGAACGTCACGGGCGACTACATCACCGTCATGGATGATGAGGGTGGCCGCGACACCTACATGCTGCGCACCTTCGAGCGTACGAACCAGGGCACCTGCTACAACCAGACCCCGATCGTGAACGCGGGCGACCGCGTCGAGGCTGGTCAGGTTATCGCTGACGGCCCGGGCACCAAGGACGGCGAGATGGCTCTCGGCCGTAACCTGCTGGTTGCGTTCATGCCGTGGGAAGGCCACAACTACGAGGACGCCATCATCCTCAACCAGCGCGTGGTGGAGGAGGACATCCTCACCTCCGTGCACATCGAGGAGCACGAGATTGATGCCCGCGACACCAAGCTCGGTGCCGAGGAGATCACTCGTGAGATCCCGAACGTGTCCGAGGATGTGCTGAAGGATCTGGACGAGCGCGGCATCATCCGTATCGGTGCTGACGTGCGTGACGGCGACATCCTCGTCGGTAAGGTCACCCCGAAGGGTGAGACTGAGCTGACCCCGGAGGAGCGCCTGCTGCGTGCCATCTTCGGTGAGAAGGCCCGCGAGGTCCGCGACACCTCCCTGAAGGTGCCCCACGGTGAGCAGGGCAAGGTCATTGCTGTGCGTCGCTTCTCCCGTGAGGACGACGACGATCTGTCCCCGGGCGTGAACGAGATGATCCGCGTGTACGTGGCTCAGAAGCGCAAGATCCAGGACGGCGACAAGATGGCTGGCCGCCACGGCAACAAGGGTGTCGTGGGCAAGATCCTGCCTCAGGAAGACATGCCGTTCATGGCTGACGGCACCCCGGTGGACATCATCCTGAACACCCACGGTGTGCCGCGTCGTATGAACATTGGTCAGGTGCTTGAGGTTCACTTGGGCTGGCTGGCGAAGGCCGGTTGGACGGTGAACCCGGACGATCCGGCGAACGCCAAGTTGCTGGAGACCCTGCCGGAGCACCTGTATGACGTCCCGCCGGAGTCGCTGACCGCAACCCCGGTGTTCGACGGTGCGACCAACGACGAGATCGCTGGCCTGCTTGCGAACTCCAAGCCGAACCGCGACGGTGACGTCATGGTGGACGGCGACGGTAAGACCGTCCTGTTCGACGGCCGTTCCGGTGAGCCGTACAAGTACCCGATTTCGGTCGGTTACATGTACATGCTGAAGCTGCACCACCTGGTGGACGAGAAGATTCACGCTCGTTCCACTGGTCCGTACTCGATGATTACGCAGCAGCCGCTGGGCGGTAAGGCTCAGTTCGGTGGCCAGCGTTTCGGCGAGATGGAGGTGTGGGCAATGCAGGCTTACGGCGCTGCCTACACGCTGCAGGAGCTGCTGACCATTAAGTCGGATGACGTGGTCGGCCGTGTGAAGGTTTACGAGGCGATTGTCAAGGGCGACAACATCCCGGATCCGGGTATTCCGGAGTCTTTCAAGGTGTTGCTCAAGGAGTTGCAGTCCCTGTGCTTGAACGTGGAGGTTCTCTCTACTGATGGCACGCCGATGGAGCTCGACGGCGATGACGACGAGTTTGATCAGGCTGGCTCCTCGCTCGGCATTAACCTGTCCCGCGATGAGGGTGCAGCGGCGGATACCGCTTAGGCGCCAGGTGGTCGTCGTCAAGCAATTGCTTGTCGACGATCAAACGAACGCAATAGCCAACCACTTAAAAGAAAAGGAATTTTTACGTGTTTGACGTAAACCTCTTCGATGAGCTTCGCATCGGCCTGGCCACCGCCGACGACATTCGCCGTTGGTCCCACGGCGAGGTGAAGAAGCCTGAAACCATTAACTACCGCACGCTCAAGCCGGAAAAGGACGGCCTGTTCTGCGAGCGCATCTTCGGTCCGACCCGCGACTGGGAGTGTGCCTGCGGTAAGTACAAGCGTGTCCGCTACAAGGGCATCATCTGCGAGCGCTGCGGCGTCGAGGTGACCAAGTCCAAGGTGCGCCGTGAGCGCATGGGCCACATTGAGCTGGCTGCTCCGGTGACGCACATCTGGTACTTCAAGGGTGTGCCGTCGCGTCTGGGCTACCTGCTCGACCTGGCGCCGAAGGACCTTGAGCGCATCATTTACTTCGCGGCGAACATCATCACCTCTGTTGATGACGAGGCTCGCCACAACGACATGTCCACCCTCGAGGCGGAGATGTTGATGGAGAAGAAGGATGTCGAGGACGACACCAACTCCGAGATCGCCGACCGTGCGCAGAAGTTGGAGGAGGACCTCGCTGAGCTCGAGGCTTCCGGTGCGACTGCTGCTGCCCGCAAGAAGGTGCAGAACGCTGCCGATAAGGAAATGCAGCACCTGCGCGAGGCTGGCGAGCGCGAGGTTGAGCGCCTCGACGAGATCTGGACCACCTTCCAGAAGCTCGCTCCGAAGCAGATGATTATCGACGAAAACCTCTACGAGGAACTCGTCGACCGTTACGAGGATTACTTCACCGGCGGCATGGGCGCCGAGGCAATCCAGACCCTGATCCGCAACTTCGACCTCGACGCCGAGGCTGAGGAGCTGCGCGGCATCATCGCCGAGGGCAAGGGCCAGAAGAAGGTCCGCGCCCTGAAGCGTCTGCGCGTTGTCGCTGCGTTCCAGCGCTCGGGCAACGACCCGGCCGGCATGATCCTCGACGCCATCCCGGTGATCCCGCCGGAACTGCGTCCGATGGTCCAGCTCGACGGTGGCCGTTTTGCTACCTCCGACCTGAACGACCTGTACCGCCGCGTGATCAACCGCAACAACCGTTTGAAGCGCATGATCGACCTGGGTGCACCAGAGATCATCGTGAACAACGAGAAGCGCATGCTGCAGGAGTCCGTTGACGCCCTGTTCGACAACGGTCGTCGTGGCCGTCCGGTCACCGGCCCGGGCACCCGTCCGCTGAAGTCCCTGTCTGATCTGCTCAAGGGCAAGCAGGGCCGCTTCCGCCAGAACCTGCTGGGTAAGCGTGTGGACTACTCCGGCCGTTCCGTGATTATCGTCGGCCCGCAGCTGAAGCTGCACGAGTGTGGTCTGCCGAAGCGTATGGCGCTCGAGCTGTTTAAGCCGTTTGTGATGAAGCGTCTCGTCGATAATGACTACGCGCAGAACATCAAGTCCGCCAAGCGCATGGTGGAGCGTCAGCGCCCTGAGGTGTGGGACGTCCTCGAGGAGGCGATTTCCGAGCACCCAGTGCTGCTCAACCGTGCACCGACCCTGCACCGTCTGGGTATCCAGGCGTTCGAGCCGAAGCTGGTCGAGGGTAAGGCAATTCAGCTGCACCCGCTGGCCTGTGAAGCATTCAACGCCGACTTCGACGGTGACCAGATGGCAGTCCACCTGCCGCTGTCCGCAGAGGCGCAGGCTGAGGCCCGCATCCTGATGCTGTCCTCCAACAACATCCTGTCCCCGGCATCCGGCAAGCCGCTGGCAATGCCGCGCCTGGACATGGTGACCGGCCTGTACTTCCTGACCATGCTCAAGGGCCCGCAGGAGATCGGCGGCGAGGGCGCATATGCACCTGCCGACGAAAACGGCCCGGAGCGCGGCGTCTACTCGTCCTACCGCGAGGCCATCATGGCCTACGACCTGGGCGTGCTTGGCCTGCAGGCACCGATCAAGGTGCGCATCGATCACCTGCGTCCGACGGAGGAGATCGAGGCAGAGCAGTTCCCGGATGGTTGGACGAAGGGTCAGCCGTGGATGATGGAGACCACCCTTGGTCGCATCATGTTCAACGAGCTCATGCCGTTTAACTTCCCGTACCAGGAAGGCGCCATGGTCCGTAAGGGCGGTGGCGGCGGCAAGGTGCTGCTCGGCGACATCATCCAGTCCATGGTTGAGCAGTACCCGATGATCACCGTCGCTCAGGTGCTGGACAAGATGAAGGACGCTGGCTTCTACTGGTCCACCCGTTCCGGCGTCACCATCTCCATGTCCGACGTGCTGATTCTCCCGAACAAGAACGAAGTCCTCGAGCAGTACGAGAAGGAAGCCGAGGCCATCGAGCGCAAGTTCTGGGAGAAGGGCGCGCTTACGGAGGAGAACCGTTACGACCGTCTGGTCGAGCTGTGGCAGGATGCCACCAACAAGGTTGGTCAGGCCGTCGAGGACCTGTACCCGGACGACAACCCGATTCCGATGATCGTGAAGTCCGGTGCTGCAGGTAACATGCGTCAGATCTGGACCCTGGCCGGCATGAAGGGCATGGTCGTGAACTCGCGTGGTGAGTACATCACGCGCCCGATCAAGACCTCTTTCCGCGAAGGCCTGTCCGTGATGGAGTACTTCAACAACTCCCACGGTTCCCGTAAGGGTCTTGCCGATACCGCTCTGCGTACCGCTGACTCGGGCTACCTCACCCGTCGTCTGGTGGACGTGGCGCAGGACGTCATCGTCCGCGAGGAGGACTGTGGCACCCGTCAGGGCGTCAAGGTTCCTGTTGCCGTGGAAAACGCTGGCGTTTTCCACCGCCACGACCTGGTCGAGACCTCTGTCTCCGGCCGCGTTCTGGCTGCGGATGCCACCGACGCTGATGGCAAGGTCATCGCCGAGGCTGGTACCGAGTTGAGCGAGCAGCGTATCGACGACCTCGTGGCCGCCGGCATCACCGAGGTCAAGGTTCGCTCCGTGCTGACCTGCCAGACCCCGACCGGTGTCTGCGCGAAGTGCTACGGCAAGTCCATGGCCTCCGGTCACCTCGTCGACATCGGCGAAGCCGTCGGCATCGTGGCTGCACAGTCCATTGGTGAGCCGGGTACTCAGCTGACCATGCGTACCTTCCACCAGGGTGGTGTCGGTGGCGACATTACCGGTGGTCTGCCGCGTGTCCAGGAGCTCTTCGAGGCCCGCGTTCCGAAGAACCGCGCCCCGATCGCTTCCGTGGCCGGCACGATCACTCTCGAGGACGAGGGCAACTTCTGGACGCTGACCATCCACCCGGATGACGGTTCCGACGTGGTGGTCTACGAGAAGCTGTCCAAGCGCCAGGGCCTGGCCCAGGTTCGCCGCCCGATGGAGTCCAACCCGGACGCCATGATCGAGCGTGGCCTGCGCGAGGGTGACCACGTCGAGGTGGGCGAGCGCCTGCTTCGCGGTGCTGCTGACCCGCACGACGTGCTCGAGGTTCTCGGCCGTCGCGGTGTGGAGAAGCACCTTATCGACGAGGTCCAGGCCGTGTACCGCACCCAGGGTGTGTCCATCCACGACAAGCACATCGAGATCATCATCCGCCAGATGCTGCGTCGCGGCACCGTGATCGACTCGGGTACCACCGAGTTCCTCCCGGGCACGCTCGTGGACCTGTCGGAGGCACGCCAGGTCAACGCCGCTGCTGTGGCAGACGGTGGCGAGCCGGCCGAGATGCGCTCCGAGATCATGGGCATCACCAAGGCATCGCTGGCTACCGAGTCCTGGCTGTCGGCCGCGTCCTTCCAAGAGACCACCCGTGTGCTCACGGACGCTGCGATTAACAAGCGTTCCGACAAGCTCATCGGCCTGAAGGAGAACGTGATCATCGGTAAGTTGATCCCGGCTGGTACCGGTATCTCCCGCTACCGCAACATCCAGGTCAAGCCGACCGAGGCGGCACGCTCCGCGGCGTACGCCATCCCGACCTTCGGCGATTCCATCTACGGCGACGAAGGCTACGGCGAATTCACCGGCGCTTCGGTGCCGATGGAAGAGTTCGGCTACGAGGAGCTCTAAAGGCAGCCCCAGCATTCTGGCTTAGCTAGGTCTGCTTCAAAGCCCGGCCTCCCCGCTGAGGGGAGGCCGGGCTTTTTGTTGTGCTGAGACTAAATGCGAGCACCGCGGGCTGCGCGCACGATTCCTACGCCACCCATGAGTGCGAGCCCGCGGACATGGATGACCGGAGCATCGGCGGGAATCTCAGCGAGAGAAAACCTGCACGACGAGTGGGTTTCCACCCCGAAACCACCCATGATTCCAATTCCTGCATCGACGACTCGGACATCGTCTGGCACGATGATCTCGATGCCACCCATGATGGCGAATGCGTTGATCTCGGTCTCGTGAGAACTCAACCTCGCCTCGCGCAGATCGATTGAGCTTCCGCCCATCACGGTGAAGGAGGTGTGCGTCGGAGCTACCAACCAGTCGCCGCCTCGCTCGCTGCCTCCCATGACTGCAAGGCTGAAGCCGGAGCCGCCGGATTCGCCGGTGACGTAGTTTCTCACTCCTGAAGGGCGCTGGGCCGGAGGATGGGGTTGGGCGGTGACGGGGGAGAGATCGTCGATAAGCGCAGGAAGCTCATCGACAAAGGTTGCCTCGTAGAGCATGCGGGAGCGTTCGTCGAACTCGTTGACGGTGAGCTGTCCATCGACGAATGCATCGTGAAGGAAGGCGGCGGCACGGTCGCGTTCCGCGCTGCTCAGTCGCTTACGGGGGAGGTTCGCATCGCTCATGCCACGAAAGCTAGCACGGATTTGCCGTCATGCCTTGGCGTGTTGTAAATTATCTGAGGTTTCGCCCGTGTGAATCGGTGCGAAGTTAAACGAACTCCATGCGACTCGTTCACTAGGTAGTTCATGCAAACGGCAGGGCCCCGGAAGAAGAGCCCCTATTTTTGCATGTATGGCCATGTGTGAGCGGGACGCGCGAACAGAAAGGGCTTGAATGCCTACTATTCAGCAGCTGGTCCGCAAGGGCCGCCACTCCAAGAGCGCGAAGGTGGCTACTGCTGCGCTGAAGGGCTCCCCGCAGCGCCGCGGCGTGTGCACCCGCGTGTACACCACCACCCCGAAGAAGCCGAACTCTGCACTGCGTAAGGTCGCCCGTGTGCGCCTGACCTCCGGTGTCGAGGTTTCCGCTTACATTCCGGGCGAGGGCCACAACCTGCAGGAGCACTCCATGGTGCTCGTGCGCGGCGGCCGTGTGAAGGACCTCCCGGGTGTGCGCTACAAGATCGTTCGTGGCGCCCTCGATACCCAGGCAGTGAAGGACCGTAAGCAGGCACGTTCCCGCTACGGCGCGAAGAAGGGACAGTAATCAATGCGTAAGCAGCAAGCACCGAAGCGTCCCATCGTTAAGGATCCGGTATACGAGTCCGAGCTGGTCACCCAGCTTGTGAACAAGATCCTGCAGGACGGCAAGAAGTCCACCGCCGAGCGCATCGTCTACGGCGCACTCGAGATCTGCCGCGAGAAGACCGGCACCGATCCGGTGGGCACCCTGGAAAAGGCTATCGGCAACGTTCGCCCGGACCTCGAGGTTCGCTCCCGCCGTGTTGGTGGCGCAACCTACCAGGTCCCGGTTGACGTCAAGCCGGAGCGCTCCACCACTCTCGCCCTGCGTTGGCTGGTCACCTTTACCCGCCAGCGTCGTGAGAACTCGATGATCGAGCGTCTCGCCAACGAGATCCTGGATGCTTCCAACGGTCTCGGCGCATCCGTGAAGCGTCGCGAGGATGTCCACAAGATGGCAGAGGCCAACCGCGCCTTCGCCCACTACCGCTGGTAAGAGCTGGAAGCGAGATGATCGTCGGCAGACCCCGAAACTGCATATGTGTCCCCTCGTGGGGCCCGCGTTTTCGGGGTTTTCGTCGATAAGCACAAGCTCGCGCTGCCATTTGAGCAACAAAGTGGCAGAATTGACTAACGACAACTAACCGACAAAGACGCTTCACCGCGTCGACGACATTAAGTTGGGGTAACAAACGTGGCACAAGAAGTGCTTAAGGACCTGCACAAGGTCCGCAACATCGGCATCATGGCCCACATTGACGCCGGTAAGACCACCACCACCGAGCGCATCCTGTTCTACACGGGCATCAACCGCAAGGTCGGCGAAACCCACGACGGTGGCGCAACCACCGACTGGATGGATCAGGAGAAAGAGCGCGGCATCACCATTACGTCCGCAGCTGTGACCTGTTTCTGGAACAACAACCAGATCAACATCATTGACACCCCGGGTCACGTGGACTTCACCGTTGAGGTGGAGCGCTCCCTGCGCGTGCTCGATGGTGCTGTCGCCGTGTTCGACGGCAAGGAAGGTGTTGAGCCGCAGTCCGAGCAGGTGTGGCGTCAGGCTGCGAAGTACGACGTACCGCGTATCTGCTTCGTCAACAAGATGGACAAGCTGGGTGCAGACTTCTTCTACACCGTCGGCACCATTGTCGACCGCCTCGGCGCTAAGCCGTTGGTAATGCAGATTCCGATCGGCGCTGAGGACGACTTCGACGGCGTCGTCGATCTGCTCGAGATGAAGGCTCTGCAGTGGCCGGGCAAGGTCGAGACCGGCACGCCGCCTCAGATCACCGAGATCCCGGAGGACCTCAAGGAGCTCGCAGAAGAGTACCGCGAGAAGCTTCTCGAGACCGTTGCTGAGTCCGACGAAGAGCTCATGGAGAAGTACTTCGGTGGCGAAGAACTCACCATCGAGGAAATCAAGGGCGCCATCCGCAAGCTCACCGTGAACTCCGAGATCTACCCGGTGTTCTGCGGTACCGCATACCGCAACAAGGGCATCGAGCCGATCCTCGACGCTGTTGTTGACTACCTGCCGAGCCCGCTGGACATCGGCGAGGTGCGTGGCACCTCCGTCGACGGCTCCGAGGAACTCTTCCGTAAGCCGTCCGTCGAAGAGCCGTTCTCCGCACTGGCCTTCAAGATCGCCGTGCACCCGTTCTTCGGCAAGCTCACCTACGTGCGCGTCTACTCCGGCCAGGCTATTCCGGGCGAGCAGATGCTCAACTCCACGAAGTCCAAGAAGGAGCGCGTGGGCAAGCTCTTCCAGATGCACGCGAACAAGGAGAACCCGGTCGAGCACGCAGACGCCGGCAACATCTACGCGTTTATCGGGCTGAAGGAAACCACGACCGGCGACACGCTGTGCAACCCGGATCACCCGATCATCCTCGAGTCCATGGACTTCCCGGACCCGGTTATCCAGGTGGCCATCGAGCCGAAGACCAAGGCTGACCAGGAGAAGCTCGGTACCGCTATTCAGAAGCTTGCTGAAGAGGACCCGACCTTCACCGTCCAGCTCGACGAAGAGACCGGCCAGACCGTCATCGGCGGCATGGGCGAGCTCCACCTCGACGTGCTGGTGGACCGCATGAAGCGCGAGTTCAAGGTTGAGGCAAACATCGGTTCCCCGCAGGTTGCTTACCGCGAGACCATTCGCAAGAAGGTCGAGTCCCTCGACTTCACCCACAAGAAGCAGACCGGTGGTTCGGGCCAGTTCGCAAAGGTCATCGTCACCATCGAGCCGTACAACCCGGATCCGGAGACCCTGGAAGAGGGCGAGTCCGCAACCTACAAGTTCGAGAACGCCGTCACCGGTGGTCGCGTGCCGAAGGAATACATCCCGTCCGTCGACGCTGGTATCCAGGACGCAATGCAGTACGGCTACCTCGCTGGCTACCCGCTGGTGAACATCAAGGCCACCCTCGAGGACGGCGCTTACCACGACGTCGACTCTTCGGAAATGGCGTTTAAGATCGCTGGCTCCCAGGTCCTCAAGGAAGCTGTTGCTAAGGCGAAGCCGGTTCTGCTTGAGCCGGTCATGGCTGTTGAGGTCGTGACCCCGGAGGAGTACATGGGCACCGTTAACGGTGACATCAGCTCCCGCCGTGGCCAAGTCTACGCCATGGAAGATCGCTCCGGCGCAAAGGTCGTCCGTGCGAAGGTGCCGCTGTCCGAGATGTTCGGCTACATCGGCGACCTGCGTTCCTCGACCGCTGGCCGTGCAAACTTCACCATGGTGTTCGACTCCTACGCTGAGGTTCCGCAGAGCGTCGCGCAGGAGATCATCGAGAAGCGCAACGGCAACTAAGCCGCCCTCTCCCGCCAGCTGCGTGCCAGCAGCTGGCGTACAAGGGAGAACCCCTAGCGGGGTAGCGGTCGCGCTGAGGCAACGCAACAACGGGCGTTGTCTGAGCCGGCCGTTACCCTCTAGGTTGGTCCGGGGAATCGGATCGGCCAGTTTGAAAAACGGCCTTTTTGAACCTAGGATCTTGTAACTGGCACATTGTGAAATGGCTCCCGTCGCTATATCCGTTTTGGGCTGTAGCGGTTGGGCGTAAGCAAACCACGTGGCTGCGAAGGTCGTAGCCACCATGAAGTCCAGGAGGACAATCAGTGGCAAAGGAAAAGTTCGAGCGCACTAAGCCGCACGTGAACATCGGCACCATTGGTCACGTCGACCACGGCAAGACCACCACCACCGCTGCGATCACCAAGGTACTGGCAGACCAGTACCCGGAGGAGAACAAGGCCTTCGACTACGCGATGATCGATAAGGCCCCGGAGGAGCGCGAGCGCGGCATTACCATCAACATCTCCCACGTGGAGTACAACACCCCGAAGCGTCACTACGCACACGTCGACGCCCCGGGCCACGCCGACTACATCAAGAACATGATTACCGGCGCTGCTCAGATGGACGGCGCAATCCTCGTGGTTGCTGCTACCGACGGCCCGATGCCGCAGACCCGTGAGCACGTTCTGCTCGCTCGCCAGGTTGGCGTTCCGTACATCCTCGTTGCACTGAACAAGTGCGACATGGTCGACGACGAAGAGATCATCGAGCTCGTCGAGATGGAGGTCCGCGAGCTGCTGGCTGAGCAGGACTACGACGAGGAAGCACCGATCGTCCACATCTCCGCTCTCAAGGCTCTCGAGGGCGATGAGAAGTGGGTTCAGTCCATCGTCGACCTCATGCAGGCTTGCGATGACTCCATCCCGGATCCGGAGCGCGAGACCGACAAGCCGTTCCTGATGCCGATCGAGGACATCTTCACCATTTCCGGCCGCGGCACCGTGGTTACCGGTCGTGTGGAGCGTGGCGTCCTCAACCTCAACGACGAGGTCGAGATCATCGGTATCCGCGAGAAGTCCCAGAAGACCACCGTCACCTCCATCGAGATGTTCAACAAGCTTCTCGACACCGCTGAGGCTGGCGACAACGCTGCACTGCTGCTGCGTGGTCTGAAGCGCGAGGACGTCGAGCGCGGCCAGGTCATCATTAAGCCGGGCGCTTACACCCCGCACACCAAGTTCGAGGGCTCCGTCTACGTGCTGTCCAAGGACGAGGGCGGCCGTCACACCCCGTTCTTCGACAACTACCGTCCGCAGTTCTACTTCCGCACCACCGACGTGACCGGTGTTGTGAAGCTGCCGGAGGGCACCGAGATGGTTATGCCGGGCGACAACGTCGACATGACCGTCGAGCTCATCCAGCCGGTCGCTATGGACGAGGGTCTGCGCTTCGCTATCCGCGAGGGCTCCCGCACCGTCGGCGCTGGCCGCGTTACCAAGATCCTCGACTAATTCGAGTCGATCTGACGTAACCGTCGGATAAACGCCAAAGCCGCCTCTCCCGTTTGGGAGGGGCGGCCTTTTGCATGCCCTGAGGGGGGTTTATGGTCTGAGGTGTGCAGGACCCAACACGTATCCCGAAGATTCTGGCCGCGCTTCAAGAGGTTTGGGAGGGGCAACCAGATTTGAGCCTCGGCCAATTATTTGGGGTATTGGGCAATCGTGGGCTGGGGTGGGACTCAACTGACGCAGAGGCGCTCGCAGTTCTTCAGCAGCTCTCTCAGGAGCATCCTTCGCTTGTCGACAACACCTCCGCCCCCATTACCTTCACCACCGTCGAACCGCACCTTCAGGTTACCTTGGTGGACGGAAAAGTGGTGGTGCGAAGCGCGGCGCACCCAGGGCGAATGCCGTCGGTGTGGCGGTATGCGTCGATGCGACGTACCGGTCCGGGGTTACCGCTCGTGTTAACTGATGTGGAGGGGGTGGAACATCGGCTGGGGATTGTCCGTCATTTGAAGCTTTTTACGCCGGGGGAGAGTCGCTCGTTGGCGGGATTGCTGCAAGATAGCGTAGGAGCGAACCGGTGGTTGGTGGCGCTGGAAGATGGCGCAAGGGCTGTGGTCGGCAGCCGGATCCGTCGTTGGGTACAGGCGCGTCGTGATGTTGACGTGGATACCTTCGCCTGGGCACGCATTCTTCAATGCGAGGCGGGGGCGGACATGACAATCGCCCCAGCCTCCGGTGGGGAGCCGGTGGTGCTGGGGCGAGTTACCGCGGTGTTGCCGCTGGAAGTTCAGGAGGAAGCCTAGACAGCCGCGAAGCCGCGTTTAGGCGGAGATCCTATCGAATTGCAGCTTCCATACGGTATCGATGTCCATGGTGTGGCTTGCGAGCCGGAAATCGTCGTCTGCGGCCTCGATAGCGCGGATGGCGCTTTCCAACGGGTAGTTCGGGTTCGCGGTGACGGTGAACGTGACGGTCGGGCGTTGGCCGACCATAGCGACGCGGCTGTCGGCGCGTTGGACTTCGTCGAGACGCTGGATGGTGTTGCAGGCTGCCTCGGCGACGCGCTGAACGTTGATTACCGTGTCACCGTGCGCGGCATCGGCTGGCACGATGTTGCCGTTGGAGAACGCGCGGGAGCGTAGATTTGCAAGCAAGATCCACAATCCCAACACGGCCAGGACAATAGCGGCGGCGATAAGCGCCTTGGTATACCAGTCCTCGTAGGCGAGGTACGTCACGCGGCTGCGGTCGATGTCGCGGAGGAAATCGCTCAGGTACGGGATTTCCCAGTACTCCGCAATGGGGAATAGGGCCACAACGACCATCAACAGGCCGAGCAGGAACGTGACCAGACGGTTGAAGAAGCTCAGTGTTTTGGTCATCGGTGCACCTCCGGGGGACGGACGTCGGACACTTCGGGCGTCGACTGCGCCGTGGTGGTGACTTGTGCCTGAGGCGTTTCCTTAGGCAACACCTTCACGGACACCGCAGGAGGCGCGGCGAGGCTCTTGAGCTCGCTGTTGAGCGATCGCGTGATGCGTTCTTGCATTGCGGGGCCGGAGCCGTCGTCGACAACCTGTACCTTGACCGACTTGCGGGTCGCCTTGGAGCGTACTTGCTCGCCACCGAGGTCGCTGTGAACCGTGTTGGTGGACTTTCGTGCCACATCGACGGGACGGGTCCAGATAGACACTGGGGAGTTCACTCGGACAAACCGGTGCGGGCGGGGTTTGAGCGCAACCACGATGAGCACAAGGCCGACCAAGGCCAGCAGGCACGCAATGATGACGGCGGGGATCTCTGTGGTGAACGAGCCGAGGAACTCAAACGCGCGACCAAACCAGGACTGCTCGGGTGATTCCGACTCGTAGGTGTAGTACCAGAGGTCACGCGCGCCGACACCCGCTAAAACGATGAGGAGCAGGCTGATGAGGACTGCGATCCAGCGCGATGCAGGGGTGCCTAGCGGTTCGTCGCCGGGGTGTGGCCCGACTGGGCGGGCGCTAGTTGGTTCGGTCATAGTACTTCACCACCGGTTCTATCGTGATCTGCTGAAGTGGCTTCGGCTGTGGGGCCTGGGGGGTGACCACGGGCTTCGGAGCCGGGCCGCGCGGGCTTGTTGGGCGCGCACTGGGCTGAATTGTCACCGGCTTGAGCGGCTGCCTATCTACGGTGATATCGCGCAACGGTCGCTGCCACGGCACCTCAACCGGCCGCATGTGCCCGAACGCCTTGACAGCGATCGGGGCGAGGGGCTGCAACGCTGGCAGCGACGGGGCGCGCAGAGCCACGGGCATGGGCGTCTCTGGGGCGAACGGCTCGAGTGGCTCGGGCACGTCAACGCCAGAAACGGTGACCGGTTGGGGCTGCTTCGGTGTTCGTACGCTTGGGGGAGTTGGTGTGGTGACGGCACGCATGTCGTCGACAAGCGATCGCGCTTCGATCGGCGCCAGTTCCTCGCGCTCGTTGGTCACGGGGTGCGTGATCTCGGAGGGAGAAACCTGGATGGGCTCTGGGATGATGAAAGCATCGTGGGTCGCAACATCGTCCCAGGTCACACGGGAACCATCCTCGATCGATTCGACGTTGGCAACGGTGACGTTGACGCGGGAGACATCCATCCCTGTGAGGGTGCGGATGTGGGCGATGATGGTGGCGCGCACAGCGTCCGTAATCGCCGCGACGGGCGCGGGATAGGACGTGGCAATCTCGGCATCGATGGCGACAAGGCCCGTCGTGCGGTCGATGTGTGCCTCGATGCGCGGAAGGCTGCGGCCCGCCAGGCCCGCCAATTTCGCGTCGATGTTGCGGGATCCCGGCACTGTTGAGGCCGCCACTTCCGCCACGCGCTCGATGGTGCGTTCGCTGACGTGGTAGAAGGAAGTGTCCATCAGCTATTGCTCCGGCCGGTTCCGTTGCCGATGATGCTGGCTAGGTCGAGGCGGCCGTCGAGTTGGGCGCCTACTACGCCGCCGAGGATGGTAAACAGCAGCAGCCAGAGTAGGCCGGCCCAGCCACCGAATGTGACGAAGAAGGCAACGATGACGCCGATGATGACGCCGGTCAGTGCCTTGTTGGCAAAGAGATTCATTGTTAAACCACGTTTCGGGTTGTTGTGTGAGGTGCGGGGGCGTAGCCCGTGTTGCTGCTATTGCGCATCGCCGGCGATGACGTCCACGAACTCGGCGTCCGAAGCGCTCAGTGCTGCGGCGCGTACGTCTTCGGCGACCTCGTGGACGTTGCGTCCTGAGGCGACGTCGAAGGTGAAGTGGACTTCGAGGCCTGCTTTGCCGTTGCGTGAGACAGATCGGATGCCTTCGATGCGTTGGTGCGGCAAGTAGGTTGCGATTTCGCCGAGTCGGCCGCCGTAGAGTTTTGCTACTCCGTTGACGGCGAGTGTGGCGTCGCGGACGCCCTCCGCAACCTCTTGGGTAACGGGGGTGTTGGCCATGATTACTGGATCTGCTGGTTTACAGACTGGTTGACTGCCTGGTAGTTGCCGTCGTCGTAGTTCTCACCTGCGGTCTCCTGCTCCGGCAGGTTGACGTCGTGGACGGTGACATCGACGCGGTCGACGATCAGGCCGGTCATGCGGGTGATGGCGACGGTGATGTTTTCGCGAATGGCGTTTGCCAGCTCGTGGATGGCGACACCGTACTCGGCGATGATGGCAACTGCGGCGGATGCGTGGCCGTCCTCGACTGCCACGTTGACGCCCTGCTGGACGTTGGTGGAGGAGGTCAGGGACTCGCGGACTGCGCCCCACATGCGGGCTGCGCCGCCGCCGAGGTTGTGGACGCCGGAGACTTCGCGTGCTGCGATGCCGGCGATCTTGCCAACAACGTTGTCGTCGATAACAGTGCTGCCGTGCTCGGTTTCGAGGTTTTCGTTGCGCGGGCGCTGCTTCTCGGTCTCGGTTGCGGTCGAGGTGGTTGCTGGGGTGTTCTTTGCAGTGTTGTTTGCAGCGTTGTTTGCGTTCTGGTCGGCCATGACGGTCCTTTCAACTGTGATGTTCATGTTCCGAGTGCGCCTATATAGATGACGCGCACGGTATGGGAACAAGGGTACACAGGTTGTCGTCGTCAAGCGGGCTTGCGTTGGTGGCAACCTTGTGTTTTAATACGCAGGTTGCCTTGACATGGGTTGACGGAAGTCGGCCGGTGGCTCGGCAAACATGACACCTTCCAGTCGGAAGACCGGTGAAGGGGCCATGGCAAATAAACAGCGGCAGTACGCGAGGGTCACGCACCCTTCCGTGTCTGATACCCGGGCATATTGCTTGTCGACGATGACGTGTCGGCCAACAACGTGCCTTGGCGGAAGCACTGAGCGTCGGCGCGTTTATTGCGCAGGTCTCAACTTCCGGATGTGTCATGACAGTCAGAAAAGACACTGGCGTTGAGCCAAGGGCCCAGCCCGGACAACGTTATAGAGAAACTAGAAGCTACAAACCCCACCGCTTCGGCCCGTTTCTCACTCCGTTCGAAACGAGCGGGAGAGAGAAGGACGAACGTGGGGATGCGAGGAAGAGGTAAGCGTGGCGGGACAGAAGATCCGCATCAGGCTGAAGGCCTACGATCACGAGGCGATCGACGCATCCGCGAAGAAGATCGTCGAGACGGTCACCCGTACGGGTGCCCGCGTCGTCGGCCCGGTGCCGTTGCCAACCCAGAAGAACGTGTACGCCGTGATTCGTTCTCCCCACAAGTACAAGGATTCTCGCGAGCACTTCGAGATGCGCACTCACAAGCGCCTCATCGACATTCTCGACCCGACGCCGAAGACGGTAGACGCGCTTATGCGCATTGATCTGCCGGCCAGCGTCGACGTGAACATCCAGTAGAGCAATCCCCAACGTAAGTAGTGGAGAACTAACACATGTCTGACAACCAGATCAAGGGCATTCTGGGCAAGAAGCTCGGCATGACCCAGATCTTCGACGAGGAGAACCGCGTTATCCCGGTTACCGTCGTCGAGGCTGGGCCGTGCGTTGTCACCCAGATCCGTACCCCTGAGACCGATGGCTACTCCGCCATCCAGATCGCTTACGGCGACATCGATCCCCGTAAGGCTAAGAAGCCGCAGGCTGGCCACTTCAAGAAGGCTGGCGTCAACCCGCGTCGCTACGTTGCTGAGATCCGCATGGACGACACCTCGGGCTACGAGCTCGGCCAGGAGTTCAATGCAACGATCTTCGAAGGCGACACCTTCGTCGACGTCGCAGGCACCACCAAGGGCCACGGCTACGCCGGTGCCATGAAGCGCCACGGCTTTGCCGGCCAGGGTGCTTCCCACGGTAACCAGGCTGCCCACCGTCGTGTGGGTTCCATCGGCGCCTGCGCGACCCCGGGTCGCGTGTTCAAGGGCACCCGTATGGCTGGCCGCATGGGCGGTAACCGCGTTACCACCCAGAACCTGAAGATTCAACGCATCGACGGCGACAACAACCTCATCCTGATCAAGGGCGCCATCCCTGGCGCAAAGGGTTCCGTTGTTACCGTCAAGACCGCAGTGAAGGGCGGTGCTCACGCATGACGAAGCTGACGCTTGACGTCCACACCGCAGACGGAGCTACCAAGGGTTCCGTCGACCTGCCGGCCGAGTACTTCGACCGCGAGGTATCCGTGGCACTCATGCACCAGGTTGTGAATGCACAGCTTGCTGCTAAGCGCCAGGGCACCCACGCAACGAAGACCCGCGGCATGGTTTCCGGCGGCGGCAAGAAGCCGTTCCGCCAGAAGGGCACCGGTCGCGCCCGTCAGGGTTCGATCCGTGCTCCGCACTACACCGGTGGTGGCATTGTGCATGGTCCGCAGCCGCGTTCCTACGCACAGCGCACCCCAAAGAAGATGATCAAGGCTGCCCTCGCCGGCGCTTTGACCAACCGTGCGCAGAACGAGCGCATCCACATCGTGGAGGATCTCGTCCCGGGCCAGACCCCGTCGACGAAGTCCGCTCGTGCATTCATCGAGCGCCTCACCGACCGCAAGTTGGTCCTGCTGGTGATCGGCCGTGATGATCAGAATTCCCGTCTCTCCGCAAGGAACCTGCCGGGCGTCCAGATCATTGAGCCGGCTCAGCTGAACACCTACGACGTCCTCAACGCTGATGACGTTGTGTTCTCGGTCGAGGCACTCCACACCTTCATCAACCGCGGCGCAGCTGTTGCCGCCGCTGCGGAGGAGGAGAAGTAAATGGCAAAGATCGCTAACCCGCGCGACATCATCATCGCCCCGGTGCTCTCTGAGAAGAGCTACGGCCTGATGGAGCAGAACACGTACACCTTCTACGTGTCCCCGTCCGCGAACAAGACCCAGATCAAGATTGCCGTGGAAGAGATTTTCGGCGTCGACGTCGCTTCGGTGAACACCGTCAACCGTGAGGGCAAGCGCAAGCGCTCCCGCACCGGTTTCGGTAAGCGTAAGGACACCAAGCGCGCCTACGTCACTCTCCGCGAGGGCAGCGACTCCATCGACATCTTCGGCGGTGCGACCGCGTAACCCGCGGCTCGCTGAAGAGACGATAGAAAAGGAACCACTATGGCTATTCGTAAGTACAAGCCGACAACTCCGGGTCGCCGTGCCAGCTCCGTGTCCGCGTTCGACGAGATCACTCGTTCGACCCCGGAAAAGACGCTGCTGCGCCCGCTCCCGAAGAAGGGTGGCCGTAACACCCACGGCCACATCACCACTCGTCACCGCGGCGGCGGCCACAAGCGTCGCTACCGTGTGATCGACTTCCGCCGCTCCGACAAGGACGGCGTGCTGGCAAAGGTTGCTCACATCGAGTACGACCCGAACCGCACCGCGAACATCGCACTGCTGCACTACTACGACGGTGAGAAGCGCTACATCATCGCCCCGAAGGGCCTGAAGCAGGGCACCATCGTCGAGGCTGGTCCGAACGCGGACATCAAGGTTGGCAACAACCTGCCGCTGCGCAACATCCCGACCGGTACGACCATCCACGCTGTGGAGCTCAAGCCGGGCGCAGGCGCAAAGCTGGCCCGTTCCGCTGGCGCGTCCATCCAGCTGCTGGGTAAGGAAGGCAACTACGCAGTTTTGCGTATGCCGTCTTCCGAAATCCGCCGCGTGGACATCCGCTGCCGTGCAACTGTTGGTGAGGTCGGCAACGCTGACCAGATCAACATCCGTTGGGGCAAGGCTGGTCGTATGCGCTGGAAGGGCTGGCGCCCGACCGTGCGTGGTGTGGTTATGAACCCGGTCGACCACCCGCACGGTGGTGGCGAGGGCAAGACCTCCGGTGGTCGTCACCCGGTCTCGCCGTGGGGCCAGAAGGAAGGCCGCACCCGCAACCCGAACCGCTATTCCAACAACATGATCGTGCGACGTCGTCGCTCGAAGAAGCGCTAAGAGGAGGTAAACAGACATGCCACGTAGCCTTAAGAAGGGCCCGTTCGTCGACGAGCACCTCCTCAACAAGGTGGATGCTCAGAACGAGGCAGGCACCAAGCAGGTCATCAAGACCTGGTCGCGCCGTTCGACCATTCTCCCCGATTTCATCGGTCACACTTTCGCCGTCCACGACGGTCGTAAGCACGTGCCGGTGTTCGTGGACGAGTCCATGGTTGGCCACAAGCTCGGCGAGTTTGCACCGACCAAGACCTTTAAGGGTCACGTCAAGGAACAGAAGGGACGTCGATAAGCAATGGCTGACACCATCACCACTGCATCCGCGACTGCCAAGTTCGTTCGCGTCTCTCCGATGAAGGCACGCCGCGTGCTTGCTCTCATCCGCAACAAGTCGGTTGCTGAGGCACTCGCTATCCTGAAGTACGCCCCGCAGGGTGCGTCCAAGGACGTTGCAAAGGTTGTTGCTTCCGCAGCAGCCAACGCGGAGAACAACTTCGGCCTGGATCCGCGCACGCTCGTCATTGCCGAGTGCTACGCAAACGAGGGCCCGACCATGCGTCGTTTCCAGCCGCGTGCACAGGGTCGCGCATTCCAGATCCGGAAGCGCACCTCTCACATCACCGTTGTTGTCGAGTCCAAGGAAGGGGCCAAGTAATGGGCCAGAAGATTCACCCACACGGCCTGCGCCTGGGTATCACTTCCGACTGGAAGTCCCACTGGTACGCCGACAAGAACTACGCCGAGTACGTCGCTGAGGACATCAAGGTCCGCGAGTGGCTCGAGAAGAACCTCGAGCGCGCTGGCATCTCCGATGTTGTCATCGAGCGCACCCGCGACCGCGTCCGTGTGGACATCCACACCGCACGTCCGGGCATTGTCATCGGCCGTCGCGGCGCTGAGGCTGACCGTATTCGCCGTGAGCTGGAGAAGCTGACCGGCAAGATGGTTGCACTGAACATCCTCGAGGTGAAGAACGTCGATGCAGACGCCACCCTGGTTGCTCAGTCCATCGCCGAGCAGCTGGTCAACCGTGTCGCGTTCCGTCGCGCCATGCGTAAGGCCATCCAGTCCGCTATGCGTAACCCGCAGGTCAAGGGCATCAAGGTTATGACGTCCGGCCGTCTCGGCGGCGCGGAAATGTCCCGTGTCGAGCGCTACCACGAGGGTCGCGTTCCGCTGCACACGCTGCGCGCGGAGATCGACTACGGCACTGCAGAAGCACACACCACCTTCGGCGTCATTGGCGTCAAGGTGTGGATCTACAAGGGCGACGTCGTCGGTGGCGTCCGCGAGTCTGAGCTCAATGCACCGAGCAACGATCGTCGTGGACGTGGCGACCGTCGCCCGCGCCGCGGCGGCCAGCGTCGCCGGGCGGCAGAGCAGAAGAAGGAGGGCTAATTCATGCTCATCCCTAAGCGCGTGAAATACCGCCGCCAGCACCGCCCGACCCGTTCTGGCGTGTCCAAGGGTGGCAACCAGATCAACTTCGGCGACTACGGCCTGCAGGCCCTCGAGCCGGCGTACATCACGAACCGCCAGATCGAGTCTGCCCGTATTGCTATCAACCGCCACGTCAAGCGTGGTGGCAAGGTCTGGATCAACATCTTCCCGGATCGTCCGCTGACCCAGAAGCCGCTCGGCGTGCGTATGGGTTCCGGTAAGGGCCCGGTGGAGAAGTGGGTGGCCAACGTCAAGCCTGGCCGCATCCTGTTCGAAATGTCCTACCCCAACGAGGAAACTGCCATTGAGGCGCTGCGCCGTGCAGGCGCGAAGCTGCCGTGCAAGGTCCGCGTCATCAAGAAGGAGGACCAGTTCTAATGGCTAACGGTACCCCCGCATCTGAGTTCCGCGAGCTCAACGACGACGAGCTGAAGGGCCGCCTCAACGAGGCGAAGGAAGAGCTGTTCAACCTGCGCTTCCAGCTTGCAACCGGCCAGCTGACCAACAACCGCCGCATCTCCACCGTGAAGCGCGACATCGCTCGCATCTACACGGTGCTGCGCGAGCGTGAGCTTGGTCTGTCCGTCGTCCCGGAGTCCACGGGAGCTGAGGCATAACCATGAGTGAGGCAAACGTGACTGAGAACACCAAGGACAAGGCCGTGCAGAAGCGCCGCCGTGGCTACGTCGTGTCCGACAAGATGGACAAGACGATCGTCGTCGAGGTTGAGGACCGCAAGTCCCACGCCCTCTACGGCAAGATCGTGCGTACCACGAAGCGCGTCAAGGCTCACGACGAGAACAACACCGCTGGTGTTGGCGATCTCGTCCACATCGAGGAGACGCGTCCGCTGTCGAAGGACAAGCACTTCCGTCTCGTCGACATCATCGAGAAGGCTCGCTAAAAGCTAGTCGCTTCTCGACGACTCCACCGCCCCGGGTTGGCTACCAACCCGGGGCGGTTTTTGCGTTTTCAACTTTTTCTGCGCCCTTACACAAGGGTACGATTTCCCGCATGTGTGGAATCGTTGGATATGTAGGCGCAAACGCGACAACGCGTGACGCGAAAGACGTAATCATCGATGGTCTTCGCCGCCTCGAATACCGCGGGTACGACTCCGCAGGTGTTGCGGTGGTGAACGACCAGTCGATCGAATGCCGGAAGAAGGCCGGCAAGGTAGCGGATCTCGAAGCGGAGATTGCTAACAACCCCATCGCAGCATCGAACCTGGGCATCGGGCATACCCGGTGGGCGACCCACGGCGGTCCGACGGATGCGAATGCTCACCCGCATGTGGTGGGAGATGGCCGTATGGCAGTGGTGCACAACGGCATCATCGAAAACTTTTCGCATTTGAAGGCTGAGCTCGCAGAGAAGGGCTACACCTTCAAGTCTGAAACCGATACTGAGGTTGCTGGCACGCTGCTGCTGGATATCTACAACACGGAAGCGGACGGGGATCTGACCCGTGCGATGCAGTTGGCAGCGAACCGTCTGGAGGGCGCGTTCACCCTGCTCGCCATCCACCCGGACCATCCAGACCGCATTGTTGCGGCGCGTTGGAACTCCCCGCTGGTGATCGGTGTAGGCGAGGGCGAGAACTTCCTGAGCTCCGACGTCGCTGGCTTCATTGAGTTCACCCGTGACGCGGTGGAGATGGACAACGGCCAGATTGTGACGTTGACGGCTGATGGCTACGACGTGATTGACTTCGACGGCACCCCCGCCGAGGCGAAGCCGTTCAAGGTTGAGTGGGATGTCACCGCTGCGGAGAAGGGTGGCTACAACTCCTTCATGGAGAAGGAGATCCATGATCAGCCGGGTGCCGTCCGCGACACGCTTTACGGTCGCTTCGACGAAGATGGCAAGTTGATGTTGGACGAGTTGCGTATCGACGAATCCGTGCTGCGCTCCATCAACAAAATCATCATCGTCGCTTGCGGTACTGCGTCGTACGCGGGCCAGGTGGCGCGTTACGCCATCGAACACTGGTGCCGTATCCCGACGGAAGTGGAGCTCGCCCACGAGTTCCGCTACCGCGACCCGATTGTCAACGAGCAGACTCTCGTCGTTGCCGTTTCCCAGTCCGGAGAGACCATGGACACGCTGATGGCTGTCCGTCACGCACGTGAGCAGGGCGCGAAGGTCGTCGCTATCTGCAACACCGTGGGCTCCTCGATCCCGCGTGAGGCGGATGCGTCGCTGTACACCTACGCAGGCCCGGAGATCGCTGTGGCGTCGACGAAGGCGTTCATCTCCCAGATCGTCGCCGCATACCTGCTGGCGCTGTACCTGGCGCAGGTGCGTGGCAACAAGTATGCCGACGAGATCCGCCAGATCATCGGCGAGCTGGAGCTGATGCCGGAGAAGATCCAGCGCGTGCTGGACAACGAAGACCAGGTCAAGCAGTTGGGCCAGGATATGGCGGATGCAAAGTCCGTGCTCTTCCTTGGCCGCCACGTCGGCTTCCCGGTCGCACTCGAGGGCGCGCTGAAGCTCAAGGAGGTTGCTTATTTGCACTCCGAGGGCTTCGCTGCAGGCGAGTTGAAGCACGGTCCGATCGCGCTGGTCGAAGAAGGCCAGCCGGTGTTCGTCATCGTGCCGTCGAAGAAGTCGCGCCACAACCTGCACGCCAAGGTCGTCTCCAACATCCAAGAGGTGCGCGCCCGTGGTGCCGTGACCATCGTGATCGCGGAAGAGGGCGACACGGATGTGGAGCAGTTTGCCAACCACATCATCCGCATCCCGGAGTCCCCGGGTTTGCTGCAGCCACTCTTGGCGACGATCCCGTTGCAGATCTTCGCCTGCGCCGTCGCAGAAGCACGCGGCCTGAACGTGGACCAGCCGCGTAACCTGGCCAAGTCCGTCACGGTGGAGTAGAAGCTACCGACCGCGCCAGGGCGCCCCGGGATTGGCGCTGCGGTATTTCATCATCTGGTGGAAGATCTCCGCAGCACCAGCCCGCTGCCCCTGTGTCGCGCTGAGCGTACCCGTGTTGTCAGGCAATGCGTCAAGCGCGAATACTCCCGGGGTGAGAACCTCTGCTAGAAATGAGGGGCAGCCGTCGCTGCGCCGACGTAGCGGGCGGCGTGGGCTTCTGCGGCGTCGATGCGTGTCCAGTCGACTGCCCAACCGGAGGTGCGCAGCATCTGATCGAAGAAAAAGCGTTGGGTCCGCGAATTACCGTCCCGGAACGGATGCACGATTGTCAATTCGCTCCAGTGATCCGCGATGGTGTTTACTGCAGCAGACTTGTCATCGGAGGAGACCGGCAGTTTCGCGATCCGGCCCATCACTCGGTCGAGTTCAGCCTCAACGTATTGCGCTCGGCACATCGCCATGCCCATCGCACTAACTTCCTCGGTGCGGATCTGGCCCGCCCAGGGGTAAATGTCCTACATGAGGTAATGGTGTGTGGACTGCAGAGATTCACGTGTGAATTCGGTCAGCAGTGGACCGTTTTCGAGCTCGCCGAGTCGTTGAGGCGCGAGGTTGCCAGCGATGCGGTCCAGCACAACCGGGTCTGTTAGCCCGAATAGGTTTTCCGGGGCCTCGTTGCTTCGTCGTGTCATGGTGTTTAGGCAGCTCCGGTGATACGTTGCCGCAGTTCACGTGCACGAGGCGTGTTTCCCAGGCCTTCCCTTTCGAGCACCTGTAGCACGGCCTCGTCGGCCGAGATATCTCCTCGCAGCTGTCGTCGCAGAAGCGCCTCGTCCTCTGCGGACATGGGTTGGCCCGCCATGATCATCGAGGCATTCACGGCGGCGACCTTCTGATCTTCGTTGCGCGGGTCAGTCATGCAGGTGATTCTAGCGGTTCGGCGAGGCGGTAGAGCTGGTGGAAGTGGTGCACCGGCCCGTGACCCTGGCCCACCTCGAGGTCGTCGGCGTGGGCGATGGCTTCGTGGAGCCAGGCGGAAGCCCACTCGACGGCGGCGGGGGCGTCGTCGAGCACAAGCCGGGTTGCAAGGGCTGCGGAGAGGGAACAGCCGGTGCCGTGGGTGTTTTTTGTGCGCACGCGGGGCACGTCCGCGATGTGGGTGTCGCCGTCGGGGGTGATCAGCGCGTTGGAGGCGTGGTCGCCGGTGAGGTGCCCGCCTTTGACCAGGACGGACACGTTCGCATCTGCTGCGTATCGACGACCCTGGGAAACCGCTTCGTCGAATGTGGTGGCGGGGGTGTCGTCGCAAAGCACTGCGAGCTCGGGGATGTTCGGGGTGACCACGGTGGCGTGCTCGCGCACGAGGGCGCGCAGAGCTTCTTCGGCGTCTTCGGTGAGGAGGCGGTCGCCGGAGGTGGCGACCATGACGGGATCGACAACAACGACGGGGACGGAGTGCTGGGCGAGGAATTCGGAGACCGTGCGGGTGGTGTCCGCATCGCCCAGCATCCCGATCTTGACGGCGTCGACTGTGACGTCGTCGAACACGGAATCCAACTGCGCGCGCAGGAATGACTGGGGTGGGGTGTGGATCTCGCGCACACCTTGTGTGTTCTGGGCGACCAGCGCGGTGACCACGCACATGCCGTAGCCACCTGCGGCGGCGATGGACTTCAGATCAGCTTGAATGCCGGCACCGCCTGTGGGGTCGGTGCCGGCAATGGAGAGAACTCTTGGGATGCGTGCCATAGGCACTGACGCTACCCGGAACTACCCAGCGGCGAGGGCGATGCGCTCGGCAAAACGGGAATAGTCTTCGCGGATAGCCAACAGCGGCTGGGACACAGCAGTTTCGGAGGCCGCGGCCACCTCTTTTTGGATGGCGTAGCGCGTTCGGCGTTTCACCCCGGATCCCAACATGCCGCCGAATGCTGCGGATATCAATCCGATGATTACACCGGTGAGTAAGCCAGCCATGATCAGCAGGGTAGGAATCGGCCAGCCTTCTACATCCGGTACCAGATCGGTGCCGAGCAGCGGTGTGAGCACGCCCGGCACGAAGGCGACCAGCAGGTACCACAGCACGCCGATCAGGGCGGCGAGCAGCGCAAACCACTGGAAGATGGTCAGCACTGCCCAGCCCTTGGACGGCTCCGCGGGCAGTTTCGCACGGGCCACAGCGCGGTCCAGTTCGGCGGGAAGGCCGGTGGAGATCTCCTCGGACCGGTCCGCCACGGCCGCAGCCCACTCGTGTGGCAGCCCTTCGCCAACGGCGGTGGCGTAATCGCGAAGACCCGAGTTGGCTACGGCTTTGGAGGCGGCGTCGAGTTCCGGCATGGAGGTGCGGTGCACGCCCAGTTCGTCGGGATCCTCGCGCAGCCCTAAGCGACGAAGCGGGTCGGGTTTGAAGCGGGTGATCCAGGAGGTCAGCAGCCAGCCGGTGCGTTGGCGCAGGCGTTTGCGGTAGGCGGCAGCGGTGATGCCCGCGATGCGTTCTGCACCCGCGGCCTTGGTCAGTGCGGTGTCGAGGTCACGCTTGGCGTGCTTGTCCACACCACCGGCCCCCTTCGTTCCAGCGTAGGGGGCGGCAACGGAAGCAATGTCGGCCTCGATGCGGGCAGTCTGCGCATTGTGGGCCTTTGCCACGCGCGCGATCGCGCCGCGCAGGTCTTCGATACCAGCGCCGGTCAGGGTGGAGGTGGGGATGACGTGGACGTTGGTCAGGCCGTCGTCGAGAAGCAGGCCCGCATAAGAGCCAGCTACGGTGTCCACGTCGCGCTCCGCCAAAAGGTCGGCTTTGTTCAGCACTGCCAGTGTGACCGCGGAGTGGTTCGCGTGCGGGCGGATGAACTGGTCATGGATGACACTGTCGGCGTACTTCTCGGGGTCGGACACCCACACGAGCACGTCGACCTGGCCGGCGAGGCGTTCGGCGATGACGCGGTTGGAGGCCTCTACCGAGTCGAAGTCGGGAAGATCCAGCAGGATCAGCGGGCCAGCATTTTTGGTAAACTCGCCTTGGCGCTCGCGGCGGTCTTCCACGCCGAGCCAGTCCAGGAGTTCCTCAGAGCCTTCCGGCTGCCAGATTGCGGCCAGGGGAGAGGACGTGGTTGGGCGGCGCGCCGCTGCTTTGCCCAGGTCCTCGCCGACAACGGCGTTGAACAGCGAGGTTTTACCGGAACCGGTCGCGCCGAAAAAGCCCACGACGGTGTGCTCGGCGGACAGGGCGCGACGCTCGGCGCCAGCCTTGGCCACGCGTTCTAGGCGTTCGCGTTGCTCGCCGGACAGGTACGGTGCACCAATTTCGGCAGCGTCCTCGAGCGCGCTCAGCCGTTTGCTCAGCCCAATCTTTTTGCTAAACAGCGCCATTGTCGGACCCCTTTCGGAAGTTGCCGCGAAGCTGGTCAAACAGGCCACGCAGGGCGCTGTTGTTCAGGTCGTCGTTGGGGGTGTCGTCGATACGCGCGGGCACTTGCTTGTCGACGACCCCCAGCAGCTTCGCATCCACCGCCCGGCGAGCCTGCTGGGAGGCATCGCGGATCTGCTCGGCCGTTGCGCCTTCGAGCAACGGGTCGGTGAACACGTGGTAGCGGTCGCGCTCGGCAGCAAAGAGTTCGCCAAGGCGCTCGTTGAGGTCGTTGCGGGCCTGAGTGACCATGCGGCGCACCGTGTCTTCGCCGAAGATGGTCTCCAAAAGCTTCTGGCCAAGTACCGCAGAACCGCCCGCGATGGCCACCTCGCCGCCAGTCAAACCTGCGGTGGAGGCGAACACTGTAAGCATGAGTGCCACGGTGACCACGTTGAGCCCAAAGGACATGAGACGGGCGCGCTGACGCTTATCGCCAGCAGTGTCCTGGATGTGTCCGACGAGTTCTTGCTGCCAGTCTCGCACCAGTTTCGCCGCCTGATCGGAAATGTCGGCGCTGGCGCGTGCGAGAGCTGGATCGGCGTCGGTGCGCAGCTCAGGCGCGACCGCACCGGTATGCGCCCAGGCGCGCGATGCTGCGGATTCGGCAGCATCGACGATGACTGCGTGCAGACCAGACTCGATCTCGGTCTCCACCTCACGCAGCGGAGCGGGCTGACCGGTGAAGAAACTGCCCACCTTATCTATTGCGCTGCTGAACCAGCGCTCGAATCCACGGAACACGTCAGAGGTACCGATGACGTCCTGCCAGCGGTCCATGACCTCGGAGCGCAGCAACTGTCCGTCGGAAGTCGCGTCGATGACCTGACGGTTGGCGGTGGTGTAAAACTCGTGGATCGATGCGTCGAGCTGGTTGGCAAACGCCTCCTGACGCTCACGGCGGCCGACCAAGGTATCCACTCGATCAAGCGCAGTCTGAACCGCGCCGGCCACAGTCTTGCCAGCCACGTCGCGCCGGGCGACGGTGTCCTCGGCGAGTGTGGTCAGGTAATCGCGCAGTGAAGCGACAAGGCCTTCGGCGAGAAACTCCCCGGACTCTCCAGACTTCTCCGCGCCAAGGTCCGCGACGAACGGCACAGTAAAGACTGTTGCGTCGTGCAAGCCAGCCTCATTCATCATGCGGCGCAGATCGTCCGGCACGGTTTCGGCTGCCTTCTCGTCCAGGCGGTTGAGTACCACCACAACTTCGATGCCGCGGCCAGCGGCGTCGTGGAGGAAGTTCCACACAAGTTGATCGGCGTAGCGCGCCGGGGTGGTGACGAACACCCACAGATCCGCAGCCGCAAGGAGCTGACTTGCCAGGGCTCGGTTTTTGTCGTCGATGGAGTCGAAATCGGGGGCGTCGAGAAGCGCAAGGCCCTCGGGCACGCTTTGCGTATCTACGACTCGCAGCGTCGTCGATTGCTCGTTGCCCGCGCCGTGCGAGCGCGTCAGGCCTGGCAGTACCTGTGGGGAGTTAAACCAATCAGCATCTGCTGGGTTTGCCACTAGCACTGGCTGCCGGGTGGTGGGACGGATGACGCCTGGGTTGGAGACCCGCTCGCGCAGCAATGCATTGACAAGCGTGGACTTACCAGAGCCGGTGGAGCCGCCGATCACGGCGAGCAGCGGCGCGTCCAGGTTGGCGAGGCGGGGCAGGACATAGTCGTCGAGCTGGTTGACAATTGCGCGGGCCTCTGGGGCTGCATCAATAGGTAAGGCAGTGTCCGCGAGGGCATCGCGAACACTGCGAACAGCTTCGAGGACGTCAGGTGTCTGGGTACTCACCCGTCTCATTTTGGCAGAGACGCCCAAGGTGAGGGGAGTTAGTCCTTGTTGGTTAGTCCTTGTAACCGGTCTTGGTCAGGTTCAGCCATCCGTAGAGGCCGCCCATGATGAACCCGCCGCCGACGAAGTTGCCCAGCCAAACGACCACCCAGTTGCGGATGACGTTCCAGTTGGTGAAGCCTTCGATGGTTTCAGGGCCGAGCGTAAACCCGCCCAGGCTGGTGAGGATGAAGTTCGCGATGGAGTGCTCGTAGCTCATGGTGGCAAACGACGGGATGATCAGGATGACACCCCACAGCTTCGCGCTGAAGTCCTTGCCGGCCTGGGTGGCCAGCATGAAGGCGATGTTGACCACGACGTTTGCCAGGATCGCTTCAACGAACAGGGTGGAACTGGATTTTTGCAGCTTGGCGACGAGCAAATCGTGGAGGAATCCGTCCACCTCGACCATCTGGCCCATGGTGGTCCGGGAAATCAGCCATGAAATCGCCACTGCACCAATGAGGTTGAACACGGTGACAAAGAAGACGAGGAGGAACCCGCGGGTGATGGTGTTGAGCCTATGGATGGCGCCATAGGTCATGAACATCATGTCACCTGTGGCGAGTTCGCCTTGCAAGACGATGATGATGTACAGCGTTGACGCGAAGATGGCGCCGAAGGCGTATTTGCCCCAGCCGGGGGCGTAGCCGTCGAGTAGTTGTGCCGTGGATGCGGCGAATGCCGTCATGATGCCCAGGTACACGCCCGCGAGCACGGAGCGCGTGGCAAATCGGGCAGGTTCTGTCGAGAACAGATCGACCTTATTCTTGATTGCCTCGGGGGCAGCTTCGTAGAAACTCACGCCCTCCAATGTACAAGAGGTACTACCTTAAAAGGAAATGTGGTAATACCTATTCGGCGATTGGAAAGCTTTGGGAAATCGTGAAAGAAAATGAGAATTCTGCCAAAAACCGTAAAACGTCACGGTAATGTTCGGTGAGCAAGGTCGTTCAAGCTGCGGCCGATGCCTACCGTTCATTAAGAAAATTGGAGACTCACATGAAGCTTCGTCGTCTTGTTGCTGCGGCGGCCGTCGCAACCACCGTTGCTGTTGCTGCTCCGGCTGCTACCGCTCAGCCTGCTCCGGAACCGCTGAACCGTGTTCTGTACGAGATTTACAAGGTCGGTGGCTGGGAAGCCCAGAACATCATTCTGCTGCCGGCAGCGCTCTCTTCGCTGAGCGTTGTCATCTCGATCATTCAGTCCATCGTCTCTGCTGCTAAGTAAGCCGCGACACGTACACACCTCCCCTGAAAGGAAAAGAACATGAAGTTCCGTCGTCTCGCCGCTGTTGCTCTTGCGGCATCTGTTGCTATCGGTGCTGGTGCTCCTGTCGCTGAGGCTGCGACCTACCCGGAGCCGCTCAACCAGGTTCTTAATGAGATGCGTGCCCTCGGTGGCCCGCTGGCCCCGAACCTGCTGCTGGTCCCAGCTGCACTGTCCTCTGTGGGCTGGATCATCACCATCCTGTCGATTACCAGCGTGCTCGGCCTCGGCACTATTGCCGCAAGCACTGTCTAATGTTGCGCTAACGCTGCGACACCCTCATCGCCTCGCCCCTAACTTTCGGGGTGGGGCGATTTTTGTTTCTTCAGACGACACGATTTAGCGGCAATTTGGGGGATCGGCGCTGCTCATGGTTAAATACTCCAGTTGTCTACTGCTGGTCGGGCGTGACACGCGTTTCCGAGTGAAGCGTCCGAGACCCTTCGACCAGACTGCGCTCTCCTCGTGTGCGAGGGACGAGCGCACGAGGTTCGTCGATAAGCAATAGGCCGCAAGAACATTGACCACGTGCGTTCAGGACGGAAATCTGGCGCACATTGACCCAGGTCAGGAGACCAACTGTGATTCAGAAGGAATCGCGTCTGAAGGTCGCCGACAACACGGGTGCACGCGAACTGCTGTGCATCCGCGTTCTCGGCGGTTCCGTTCGACGCTTCGCCGGCATCGGCGACACGATCGTCGCCACCGTGAAGGAAGCTGCCCCGGGCGGCAACGTCAAGGAAGGCGAGGTCGTTAAGGCTGTCATCGTCCGTGCGAAGAAGGAGACCCGTCGTCCGGACGGCTCCTACATCTCGTTCGACGAGAACGCTGCTGTCGTCATCAAGAACGACACCGAGCCGCGCGGTACCCGCATCTTCGGCCCGGTTGCTCGTGAGCTCCGCGACAAGCGCTTCATGAAGATTGTGTCTCTCGCACCGGAGGTGATCTAAGTATGAAGATCAAGAAGGGCGATATGGTGCAGGTCATCGCCGGCAAGGATAAGGGTGCTCAGGGTCGCGTCATTGAGGCGTACCCGCAGCGCGACAAGGTCCTCGTCGAGGGTGTTAACCGCATCAAGAAGCACGTCGCAAACTCCTACAACGAGCGCGGCGCCGAGTCCGGCGGCATCGTCAGCCAGGAAGCACCGATCCACGTGTCCAACGTGATGATCCTGGACTCCGACGGCAAGCCGACCCGCGTGGGCTACCGCTTCGACGAGAACGGCAAGAAGGTCCGCGTGGCTAAGTCGAACGGGAAGGACATCTAATGGCTGAGAACATTCAGAACTACACCCCGCGCCTGAAGTCCCGCTACCAGGACGAGATCCGCACCAAGCTGAACGAGCAGTTCAACTACGACAACGTCATGCAGATCCCGGGCCTGACCAAGATTGTTGTGAACATGGGTGTGGGCGACGCTGCCCGCGACTCCAAGGTGATCAACGGCGCACTCGAGGACCTCACCGCGATCACCGGCCAGAAGCCGCAGCTGCGTCGCGCGAAGAAGTCCATCGCTAACTTCAAGCTCCGTGAGGGCATGCCGATCGGCGCAAAGGTCACCCTGCGCGGCGACCGTATGTGGGAGTTCCTCGACCGTATGCTGACGGTTGCTCTCCCGCGTATTCGCGACTTCCGTGGCCTGAACGACAAGCAGTTCGACGGCAACGGTAACTACACCTTCGGCCTGTCCGAGCAGACCATGTTCTACGAAATCGACATCGACAAGATCGATCGCGTTCGCGGCATGGACATCACGCTCGTGACCACCGCTGGTAGCGACGACGAGGGTCGCGCACTGCTGACGCACCTCGGCTTCCCGTTCGCTGACAAGGACGGCAAGATGAAGCGCGCATAAGCGTTCACTTGACGACGACACCCCTGCACCCGGTTTTTATACTGCGGTCGCAGGGGTTTTGTCGTATTGGAAAAGCATGAAAGAAAGCTTGCGTGAAGCTGGCTATGGGTGGTTATGATGTCCGCTGTATTAAATACATTGTTTGGCATCCATAATAGGGGAACCCCCATGAGTTACTTCTCCCGAAGCGCAATTATCGCGCCTAGGGAATTCAATCGCTGGCTAATTGTCCCTGCGGCACTCGCCATCCACCTCTCTATCGGCCAGGTCTACGGGTTCTCCGTGTTCAAGAAGCCAATGATGGAGCACTTCGGTGTCGGCGAAGTTGCTGTGGGCTGGATCTTCTCGTTGGCAATCGGCATGCTCGGCATCTCGTCCGCACTGTTCGGTTCCTGGGTCGAGCGAGTCGGCCCACGCGCGTCCATGGCAGTTTCCGGCGTGCTATGGGTGACAGGCTTCCTCGTTGCCACCCTGGGTGTCACCACCGGAAACTTGTGGCTGGTGTACTTCGGCTACGGCTTTATCGGCGGCATCGGTTTGGGCATCGGATACATCTCGCCGGTGTCCACGCTGATGAAGTGGTTCCCGGATCGCCCCGGTCTGGCTACGGGCCTTGCGATCATGGGCTTTGGCGGCGGCGCACTGATTGCCTCGCCGGCGTCGAACCGCCTCATGGAGTTCTACGGCGGCGGTGTGGATATCGCCAACCGCGCCGCGGGCATCCAGCCCACCTTTGTCACCCTTGGCGTCGTGTATCTCGTCGTCATCGCTATGGGCGCGTACTGCATCCGCATGCCGCACCCGGATTGGACCCCGTCGGGCGAAGCGAAGCAGGGGCGCAAACCTTCCAAGGTTGCCATCGTCGGTGCAAATGTTAGCGCCAACAACGCGATTCGAACCCCGCAGTTCTGGTGCCTGTGGGTGATCCTGTTCTGCAACATCACCGCGGGTATCGGCGTGCTGGAGAATGCGGCACCGATGATTCAGGACTACTTCCCGGCACTGACCGCGGCGGCCGCCGCAGGCTTTGTTGGCTTGCTGTCGCTGGCGAACATGGCTGGCCGTTTCGTCTGGTCGTCGGTTTCTGACGTCATTGGCCGCAAGAACATCTACATGGTGTACCTGGGTATCGGGTTGGCTTTCTACTTCATCTTCGCCAGGTTCGGCCACGCCAACATCGCGCTGTTTGTGATCTGCGCGCTGGTGTTGCTGTCCTTCTACGGGGGTGGCTTTGCCAGTATCCCGGCCTACCTGCGCGACCTATTCGGTGTTTACCAGGTCGGCGCTATTCACGGCCGTCTGCTTACCGCATGGTCGGCTGCAGGTGTAGCTGGCCCGCTGATCATCAACATGGTCGTGGAGCGCCAGGCAGCCAACGGCGGCGAAGGCCCGGACCTTTACCGCCTGTCGCTGTACGTCATGTGCTGCCTGCTTGCTGTTGGCCTGATCGCCAACATCCTTGTACGCCCGGTGGCGTCGAAGTGGTTCGAAGACCAAGACACCGTTCAGGCGAAGATCGAGGCAGATCGCGCCTCCGCGCTTGAAGGTGCTGGTGCCGGTCAGGCGCGTGGGGCTTCCGCGGGCCAGGCCCACAAGATTGTCGCGATCATTCTGGCGGCAATCATCGCTGGACTGCTTATCTACGGTCTGTGGGCCACTGCCGCGAAGGCTGCTGGCATGTTCATTGGCTAAGCGCCCGAGTACACGCTGAAGCGCTCGTCGGTAATTGCGCCGACGAGCGCTGTATTTGTTTCGCGGGCCAATTCCACCGCCATCGACGTGACGTCGCGTGTGGTGGCGACAATGCTGAAGCCGGCCGCTGCTGCAGCACGCATCATTTCAAACGTCACGCGCGTATCCACTGCGAGGGTGAGGTTGTGGGCGGGCAGGGTGTCGTCGAGAAGCAAGCGCCCAGCGATCTTCTGTACCGCGTTGACGGCGTCGATATCTTGACGCGCGGTCTCGCCAGCGAGCGCGGTGGGCAGGTCGCGACGACGCGCCTGGTTGAGACGTTCTGGGAAGGCGAAGATCGCATCCTGATCAATAGGGGCGAACTCGCTGCGCACGTTCAGGCGGACCGCCAACTCCCGTACGCGCTGCTCGGCGGAAATACCACAGGACTGGGATGGGATTGGGTCGATGAACTGCGGTGCAGCAGGGTAGGAAAGCTCGATATCGAGCAGGTTGTAGGTGTTTTCGCCGCCGATGGCACCTTCGCAATAGCGAGCGGTAATGACGTCTTTAGGGGTGGTAATGAGGCCCTGCGTCAGGAGCACACCGTGGGCGAGTTCGATGTCGTGGCCCGGGGTGCGAAACAACTGAGCGACCTCTCGGCCACCGGCGCGCACCTCGAGTGGTTCTTCCACTTCCACTTGGCCCGCGCGCGTGTCGCGGGTGCCGCTAGCGGAAATCTTTGTGACGGCGAAACTGCGCTTGGTCCTGCTCATTGCAACGATGCTAGCGCTTAGGGTGCAAGCGGGACGGAGGGGTGTCGTCGCAGCGCTACAACCTGCGCAAAGAGAAGTTATCCACAGGGCGGAAATTGCAAATTCCACAAGCTGAAACGGACATGTCGTGCGAGTTCGTTATAACTACAGGCACACATCCAAACAGCAATGGGGAAGGGGTGGGTGCGTCAGATGCGTACCGAAGAAAAGATCAAACAACGAGTACAAAAACTACTCAACCAAGCCAACGACAGGGAAGGGACACCGGAGGGTGACGCGTTCTATGCCCGAGCATTCGAGCTGATGGCACAGTACGGCTACGACGAGCGCGATCTTGCAAGTCCCGATGCTGGCGACAACGTAGGCCACCGCGCCTACACGTTCCGTGGCGCCTACACCGATATGCAGGCAACGCTGCTGCACTCCATCGCGAGGTCGTTGCACTGCACGGGCTTTACGCAGCGGGTGTATAACTCCACGCGCGTCAAGGACGCAGACATTTTTGGCCTTCAGCGACACCTCGACCGGGTGGACATGCTCTACGCGCTGTTGTTGCCGGTGATGCTTGCAGAATCACAAAAGATCCGCGCCACCAACTTCGGGGAATCGGTCGTGGTGATGCGTCGGTCGTTTATGCAGGGGTTCGCGACAAGCATCGGCAAACGTCTGATGAAAGCTGAAGAGGGCGCAGCAAAGGGGGATAGCGAATATGCGCTTGTGCTTGTCGACGACGCCGCAAAGGCCGAGCAAGCCCGCTCCAAATTCGCCGAAGAGCAGGGCTTTGTGCTCTCCGCGCACCAAACCAACCGCTCGTTCGACCCAGGTGCGTACCTCAGCGGACACGCCGCGGGAGAGAATTCAGACCTCGGCCAAACACGGGTGAAGTCCAGGGCGGCGCTGCCGTTCTGATCAATTCGGTGTCGGGAGATGCTGACGGGGGCAAGGTGTCGTCGTTAAGCAATTTGGTTCTGAGCGAACAAGCAGGTAACTTGGTCGATCGGACTTGTGCGCCGAGATTTCGGCGTGCCAAGCCGAGAGAAACATTTGAACATCCAACTTTGTTGCAGGCCCCTCGCCAAGATGCGGACCGCGTGCAAGGGAGGCGGCGAGCGGCCCACGCTACTGAGTGTGGGCAGCGTTGAGTAGCCCCCGATAGACCATGCGGAAAACGCGACCTTGAAAAGGGTCAGGTGGGTTTAGGGAACCGCAACGAGAAAGGAAACGGTCACCACAATGACCATGACAGATCCGATTGCGGACATGCTGTCGCGCGTGCGCAACGCAACAACTGCGCAGCACGACACCGTGTCTATGCCGTCCTCCAAGCTCAAGGCAGCTATTGCTGAGATCTTGAAGCAGGAAGGCTACATCGAAGATTACAAAGTTGAGGACGAGAAGGTTGGCAAATCGCTGACGCTCAACCTCAAGTACGGCCCGACCCGCGAGGCTTCCATCGCTGGTCTGCGCCGCGTGTCCAAGCCGGGCCTGCGCGTGTACGCCAAGTCCAACGACCTGCCTCAGGTGCTCGGTGGCCTGGGCGTGGCAATCATCTCCACGTCCCACGGCCTGCTGACCGACCGCCAGGCTCAAGAGAAGGGTGTAGGCGGGGAAGTCCTCGCTTACGTCTGGTAAGGGGAGGTTGAAAAGACTATGTCGCGTGTAGGTAATGCACCCATCGCAATCCCGAACAACGTCGAGGTGAAGATCGACGGCCAGCGTGTTGAGGTCAAGGGCCCGAAGGCCACCATGGACCTCGAGATGCCGGAGCCGATCACCGCTTCCGTCGAAGACAACGAAGTCGTGGTGTCCCGTCCGGACGATCACCGTGACAGCCGTTCGCTGCACGGCCTGACCCGCTCGCTGATCAACAACCTGATCATCGGCGTGACTGAGGGCTACAAGATCAACATGGAGATCTTCGGCGTCGGTTACCGCGTGCAGCAGAAGGGCAAGGACCTTGAGTTCTCCCTCGGCTACTCGCACCCGATCCTGATTGAGGCGCCGGAAGGCGTCACGTTCTCCGTCGATGGCAACACCAAGTTCGCCATCGAAGGCACTGACAAGCAGCAGGTTGGCCAGATTGCGGCAAACATCCGCCGTCTGCGTAAGGATGACCCGTACAAGGGTAAGGGCATCCGCTACGCCGGCGAGCAGGTCCGCCGCAAGGTCGGAAAGACGGGTAAGTAATCATGAGCAATACTGCAGAGAACACCAAGCGCACCCCGGTGGGCAAGGACATCTCGTCCCGCCGCCGCGAGGCTCGCGCACGTCGCCACTACCGCATCCGCAAGACCCTGCGTGGCACCCCGGAGACCCCGCGTCTCGTTGTGCACCGCTCGTCTCGCCACATCCACGTCCAGGTCATCGACGACCTCGCAGGCCACACCCTGGTTTCTGCGTCGTCCATCGAGGCAGACGTGCGCAACCTGGAGGGCGACAAGAAGGAGAAGGCCGCAAAGGTTGGCCAGCTCGTCGCTGAGCGTGCCAAAGCAGCAGGCATCGAGCAGATCGTCTTCGACCGTGGTGGCTACAAGTACCACGGCCGCGTTGCGGCCCTGGCTGAAGCTGCTCGTGAAGGTGGTCTGAAGTTCTAATGATCACGGCAAACATCACCATCAACGGAAGGATCGCGTAATGGCCGAACGTGAACGGCGTGACGGCGGGCGCTCCGCCGACAACCAGAACAACAACGACCGCGGTAACCGCGGCGGCCGTGGCCGTCGCGACGACCGTCGCAACCAGAACGACGAGCGCGATAAGTACATCGAGCGCGTCATCACCATCAACCGTGTTGCCAAGACCGTTAAGGGTGGCCGCAACATGTCCTTCACCGCTCTCGTCGTCGTCGGCGACGGTGAAGGCATGGTCGGCGTTGGCTACGGCAAGGCGAAGGAAGTTCCTGCCGCAATTCAGAAGGGTGCAGAAGAGGCTCGCAAGAACTTCTTCCGCGTCCCGATGATCGGTGGCACCATTCCTCACCCGGTTCAGGCTGAAGAAGCCGCCGGTATCGTCATGCTCCGCCCGGCTGCTCCGGGTACCGGTGTGATCGCCGGTGGCGCAGTCCGCCCGGTGCTCGAGGCCGCTGGTGTCCAGGACATCCTGGCCAAGTCCCTCGGCTCTGACAACGCCCTCAACGTGGTTCAGGCCACCGTTGCAGGCCTGAAGCAGCTCGTGCGTCCGGAAGAGGTCGCAGCGAAGCGCGGTAAGGCTGTCGAGGACGTTGCCCCGGCACGTATGCTGCGCGCTCGCGCAGGACAGGAGGCCTAAGAACAATGGCACTGAAGATTACGTTGCACCACGGCAAGATCGGTGAGAAGCCGGTGACCCGCAAGAACCTCGAGGCTCTCGGTCTGCGCAAGATCGGTCAGTCCGTGGTGAAGAAGGACAACGCTGCTACCCGCGGCCAGATCCTCAAGGTGCGTCACCTCGTCACCGTCGAAGAAGTTGCAGGGGAGTAGATAAAACATGGCTGACATCATCAAGCTCCATGATCTGCGCCCGGCAGAGGGCGCAAACAAGGCCAAGACCCGCGTTGGTCGCGGTGAGGCCTCCAAGGGCAAGACCGCTGGCCGCGGTACCAAGGGCACCAAGGCTCGTAAGCAGGTTTCCGCTGCTTTCGAGGGTGGCCAGATGCCGCTGCACATGCGTCTGCCGAAGCTCAAGGGCTTCAAGAACCCGAACCGCGTCGAGTACCAGGTGGTCAACGTCGCGGACCTCGCGGAAGCATTCCCGCAGGGTGGCGACATTGCAGTTGCCGACATCGTCGCTAAGGGCCTCGTTCGCCCGAAGCAGCCGGTGAAGGTGCTGGCAGAGGGCGACATCAACGTCGCACTCAACGTCACCGCAAACAAGTTCTCCAAGTCCGCTGAGGAGAAGCTCAAGGCTGCTGGCGGTTCCGCCACCGTCGTCGAGTTCTCCAAGCGCGCTCCGAAGGACGCGTAAAGAGCCGAAAGCGTAACGCTTTCCGCGCTTGAGATAACCCCCATACTGGACAATCACTGTCCGGTGTGGGGGTTTTCGCTGTGCTGTAGCGGTAAAGTCGACCGTGAGTATCAACTTTTTAAGCACAGCTGCTAGGGTAGTGGGGTCAAACACGGCGACGGCCCGTTTTGTGTGCCTTCATGCACGAGTCGGCGCTGCACTATCCACTACCTTCCGCCGCGGTTCAGGTGGAAGCCAGGAGGCTATGTGTCCGCAATTGCTCAGGCGTTTAAGGATCCTGACCTTCGCAAGAAGATCTTGATCACCCTTGCGCTGATGATTCTGTACCGCGTAGGTGCCCAGATCCCGTCCCCGGGCGTTGATTACGCGTTGATCAACCAGCGACTCGAAGAGGTTGCCCAGGGTGACCGTGCCACGATGTTCTCCATCATTGGCCTGTTCTCCGGTGGTGCACTGCTGCAGTTGTCGATCTTCGCGATCGGCATCATGCCGTACATTACGGCGTCGATTATCGTGCAGCTGCTCACTGTCGTGATCCCGAAGTTCGAGGAGCTGAAGAAGGAAGGCCAGTCCGGCCAGGCGAAGATGACGCAGTACACGCGCTACCTCACGGTCGCGCTGGCGTTGCTGCAGTCCGCAGGTATCGTCGCGCTGGCAGACCGCGAGCAGCTGCTCGGCCAGGGAATGCCGGTGCTGGTGGAAGACCGCAATGTCTGGACCTTGATCATGATGATCCTTGTGATGACCTCCGGTGCGGTGCTCATCATGTGGCTCGGCGAGATCATCACTGAAAAGGGCGTGGGCAACGGTATGTCCCTGCTCATCTTCGCGGGTATCGCAACCCAGATCCCGTCCGAGGGTGCGTTCATCCTCCAGAACTCCGGTGCCTTGACGCTGATCCTCGTCATCCTCGCGCTTGTTGCGCTGGTCGTCGGCATTGTCTTCATTGAGCAGGGCCAGCGTCGTATCCCGGTGCAGTACGCCAAGCGCATGGTGGGCCGTCGCCAGTACGGTGGTTCTTCCACCTACTTGCCGCTGAAGGTCAACCAGGCTGGCGTTATCCCGGTCATCTTCGCCTCGTCGCTGATGTACGTGCCGGTTCTGATCACACAGATCGTGACCATGAATAACCCGACTCCGCCGGACAACTGGTGGATGAACCACGTGATGGCATGGCTGCAGAACCCGGGTTCGTGGCAGTACATCCTCACCTACGTCGTGATGATCATCTTCTTCTCCTACTTCTATGTGTCGATCCAGTATGACCCGGTCGATCAGGCAGAGAACATGAAGAAGTACGGTGGCTTTATCCCGGGTATCCGTCCGGGCCGTCCGACTGCTGAATACCTCGCGTTCGTCATGAACCGCCTGCTGTTCGTCGGCGCGATTTACCTCGCGCTGATCGCAGTGCTGCCGAACCTGGCAATGGACGCCGGTATCACCGGCTCCGGCCGGATGGGTATGAGCGCGTTTGGCGGTACGGCCATCCTGATTATGGTTTCCGTGGCTTTGACCACGGTTAAGCAAATTGAATCCCAGCTTCTGCAATCCAACTACGAAGGACTTCTGCGATAATGCGTCTCGTTCTCCTTGGCCCTCCCGGTGCCGGCAAGGGCACCCAAGCCGCTATCCTTTCCGAAAAGCTCGGTGTTCCGCACATCTCCACCGGTGATCTGTTCCGCGCCAACATTGGCGAGGGCACCCCGCTCGGTGTTGAGGCAAAGAGCTACATCGACGCCGGCAAGCTTGTGCCGACCGATGTCACCGCACGCATGGTTGAGGATCGCCTGAACCAGGACGACGCGAAGGACGGCTTCCTGCTGGACGGCTTCCCGCGCACGGTGGAGCAGGCTGAGATCCTGACCGACCTACTGGCGAAGAAGGGCGAGAAGCTCGACGGCGTGCTCAACTTCGTTGTTGATGAGGACGTTGTCGTGGAGCGCATGCTCGCCCGTGGTCGTGCAGACGACAACGAGGAGACCATCCGCACCCGTCTCGCCGTGTACCGCGATGAGACCGCACCGCTGATCGATCACTACGGTGAGGAGATCATTTCTATCGACGCTGTGGGCGACGTCGACGAGATCAACCAGCGCGCCATGGCGCAGCTGGGCAAGTAGCCCGAATACGCTCAAGGCCGGTGTTCGCACCGGCCTTTCGCTTTTGCTTATCGACGACCACCACAAAGGAGCAACCCGCTATGGCATTCCGCAAACGCAAGATTGCCGCCAAAACCCACGACGAACTCGATGCGATGGAGGCAGCCGGCCGCATTGTCGGTGTCGCGCTGCAGGAGGTCCGTGCTGCGGCAAAGCCGGGTGTCAGCACGCTTGACCTTGACAAGGTGGCGGAAACCGTCATTCGCGACCATGGCGCTGTGCCGACCTTCCTCGGATACCACGGTTTTACTGGCTCAATTTGTGCGTCGGTCAACGATGTGGTGGTCCATGGCATTCCATCCGCTGACGTGGTGCTCAATGAAGGGGACCTGGTTTCCATCGACTGCGGCGCGACGTTCAACGGTTGGGTAGGGGACAGTGCCTGGTCGTTCGGTATCGGTGAACTTGCGCCGGATGTGGACGCGCTCAACCGCGCAACCGAGTGGGTGCTCGCAGAAGGTCTGAAAGCCATGGTTCCGGGCAACAAGCTCACTGACGTGTCTCACGCGTTGGAGTTGGCAACCTACGCCGCCGAGGAGCGTTTCGGCGTTGAGCTCGGCATTGTGGATGGCTACGGCGGGCACGGCATTGGCCGCACGATGCACGAAGACCCGTACCTGGCTAATGAGGGCAAGCCGAATCGGGGTCCTGTGATTCAGGAAGGTTCGGTGTTGGCGATCGAGCCGATGTTGATCCTGGGTGGTGGCTACGACACGCGCGTACTTGACGACGAATGGACGGTTACCACCCTCGATGGTTCACCGGCAGCACACTGGGAACACACCGTGGCAGCGACCGCTCAGGGACCCCGAATTCTTACTCCGCGCGTATAAACGGCTGGCGCGTCGATGCGTAATTCATGGCTATACGGTTATACTTCCGGCATGTCTTACCGTCCTCGCCATGCAAAGCAGTCGCCGTTGAAGCGACGTGCAATTACGTTTGCCGCCGGTTTTGGTGTCGTCGCTACGCTTGCTGCACCTGTGACTGCGCAGGCAGCGCCTGCTCCGGCCCCGAATCCGGTTGCAACCTCCAGCCTTGATGCGCTGTCCTCGTCGGCAAACACCGCGTTTGCAAACCTGGATAAGTCTGCACGGGATGCAGCTTGGGATCTTCGCAACAACCTGCGCTTGCAGGCAGACGGGTTGGCGAATATCAGCCCGGATCTGCCGGCGAAGGCGAAGCAGCGTATCGACGAGATCGTGGAGGTTTTCTTCCCCGGACTCATCGCCGAGAAGACTCCGAAGCCGAAGCCTGCACCGAAGCCGGCTCCCGCTCCGGCACCAGCTCCTGCTCCGGCGCCGGCTCCGAACCCGCGTGCTGGCTTTGACTACGGTCCGTGCCCGGCCGATGCCAAGGCCTGCATTGACATTGATGGTCGCCGTTCCTGGCTGCAGAACAACGGTGTCATGTACTACCAGTCGGGCCTGATTGGTCCGGGCCGACCGGGCTACGAGACGCCGCGCGGCACCTTCTACGTCAACCGTAAGGTCAAGGACGAGATCTCCTGGGAGTTCGGCAACGCACCGATGCCGTACGCCACGTACTTCACCTACAACGGTATTGCGTTCCATGAGGGGGACCCGAGCATTCTGTCTCACGGCTGCATCCGCATGTACCGCGGTGATGCACAGCGCTACTTCAGTGATCTGCAGATCGGTGACAAGGTCTACGTCTACTAGGCATCTTTGTTGCATATTGGCCCCGGCGAAATGCTGGGGCCTTTTGCGTTTTCGCAGGTGAGCGGATAAAGTAGTCCAGCGGTGCTGCCACGAAGTGTTGGCAGGTACCGACTGTCACGGTAAGAAAACGTTTCTGCCTGCACATTTGCGGGCAGTGTAGGAAGTGGAGTGTATGGCAAAAGAAGGCGCAATCGAGGTTGAGGGCCGCATCGTCGAGCCCCTGAAGAACGCCATGTTCCGTGTCGAACTCGACAATGGGCACGAGGTTCTCGCCCACATCAGTGGCAAGATGCGCCAGCACTACATCCGCATCCTCCCTGAGGACCGTGTCGTGGTGGAGCTCTCTCCCTACGACCTGGAACGCGGGCGTATCACTTACCGCTACAAGTAAGCATTTCAGCCTCCTCACCCAGACCTGCTCATAGTGGGTCGTTTACCTCCGGCCACGGTGGCTGGAGCCGCGTGTAATCCCAACCCATCCTCCGGCGCGGTCCGGATAAAGCGTTGGTTGACGTGGACGGGTGGGGAGAAAACCACCGTAACAACCCGAAAGGTACGTACCTCATGGCACGTCTAGCTGGTGTTGATCTCCCGCGCAATAAGCGCATGGAGATCGCTCTCACCTACATCTATGGCATCGGTGCAACCCGATCCAAGGAACTGCTCGAGAAGACGGGCATTTCTCCGGACCTGCGCACGGACGATCTGAGCGATGACCAGCTCTCCGCTCTGCGTGACGCGATTGAGTCCTCCTACACCGTCGAGGGCGACCTGCGCCGCGAGGTTCAGGCAGACATCCGCCGCAAGATCGAAATCGGCTCCTACCAGGGCATGCGCCACCGCCGTGGCCTGCCTGTCCGCGGCCAGCGCACCAAGACCAATGCGCGTACCCGCAAGGGCCCGAAGAAGACCATCGCAGGAAAGAAGAAGTAACCTATGGCTACTCAGACTCGTTCCGGTGCACGTCGCGGACGTCGCATCGTCAAGAAGAACGTGGCCGCAGGCCACGCATACATCAAGTCCACCTTCAACAACACCATCGTGTCCATCACGGACCCGCAGGGCAACGTCATCTCCTGGGCGTCCTCCGGCCACGTTGGCTTCAAGGGCTCCCGTAAGTCCACGCCGTTCGCTGCGCAGATGGCTGCAGAGAACGCTGCCCGCAAGGCAATGGACCATGGCATGAAGAAGGTCGACGTTTTCGTCAAGGGTCCGGGCTCCGGCCGCGAGACCGCTATCCGTTCGCTCCAGGCTGCCGGCCTGGAGGTGTCTTCGATCTCCGACGTGACGCCTCAGCCGTTCAACGGCTGCCGTCCGCCGAAGCGTCGTCGCGTTTAAGGCTGAAAGGAAAAGAGGTAAAGAGACATGGCTCGTTACACCGGCCCTGCTACCCGTAAGTCCCGTCGCCTCCGCGTCGACCTCGTCGGCGGCGACATGTCCTTCGAGCGTCGCCCGTACCCTCCGGGGCAGGCTGGTCGCGCTCGCATCAAGGAATCCGAGTACCTGCTCCAGCTGCAGGAGAAGCAGAAGGCTCGCTTCACCTACGGCGTGATGGAGAAGCAGTTCCGTCGCTACTACGAAGAAGCGAACCGTCGTCCGGGCAAGACCGGCGACAACCTGCTCATCCTGCTGGAGTCCCGTCTGGACAACGTTGTCTACCGTGCTGGTCTGGCTAAGACCCGCCGTCAGGCACGTCAGCTCGTGTCCCACGGCCACTTCACGGTCAACGGCAAGAGCATCGACGTTCCGTCGTTCGCGGTAACGCAGTACGACATCATCGACGTCCGTGAGAAGTCCCGCAACATGCTGTGGTTCGAAGAGGCTCAGGACAACCTCCTGGACGCTGTCGTTCCGGCTTGGCTGCAGGTCGTTCCGGACACCCTGCGCATCCTCGTGCACCAGTTGCCCGAGCGCGCTCAGATCGAGGTGCCGCTGCAGGAGCAGCTCATCGTCGAGCTTTACTCGAAGTAAACTTTCACACGTTTGCTTCACCCCGCGCGCCGTCCACGGTGCACGGAATCTTCCATATCAGTCCCTACCGGCTTCATATAGCGGGAGCCAAAGGAGAAGTTCATGCTCATCTCTCAGCGTCCTGAATTGACCGAGGAGTACATCGATACCAACCGCTCGAAGTTCGTCATCGAGCCGCTCGAGCCTGGTTTCGGTTACACCCTGGGCAACTCCCTGCGTCGCACGCTGCTGTCGTCCATCCCGGGCGCAGCCGTGACGTCCATCAAGATCGACGGTGTGCTCCACGAGTTCACCACGATCAACGGTGTCAAGGAGAATGTCTCCGAGATCATCCTCAACATCAAGGACCTCGTGCTGTCTTCCGACTTTGACGAGCCGGTAGTCATGCAGCTTGCAGTCGAGGGGCCGGGCGACGTCACCGCAGGTGACATCGAGCCACCGGCAGGCGTGGAGATCCACAACCCGGATCTGCACATCGCCTCCCTTAACGAGCAGGCACGCCTGGAGATGGAGCTTGTTGTCGAGCGCGGCCGTGGCTACGTACCGGCTATGCCGAACTCCGGTGGAGAGGCCGGCCGTATCCCGGTCGACCAGATTTACTCGCCGGTGACCCGTGTTGCTTACAAGGTTGAGGCAACTCGTGTTGAGCAGCGCACCGACTTTGACAAGCTCATCATCGACGTTGAGACGAAGAACTCGATGACCGCACGTGACGCGCTCGCGTCGGCTGGTTCCACCCTGGTGGAGCTCTTCGGCCTGGCTCGTGAGCTCAACACCGCTGCAGAGGGCATCGAGATCGGCCCGTCGGCTCAGGAGTCCGAGTACATCGCTGCGTACTCCACGCCGATCGAGGATCTGAACTTCTCTGTTCGTTCCTACAACTGCCTGAAGCGTCAGGAGATCCACACCGTGGGCGAGCTTGCTGAGTACAGCGAGACCGACCTGCTGGACATCCGCAACTTCGGCCAGAAGTCGATCAACGAGGTCAAGATCAAGCTCGCTAACCTGGGCCTGACCTTGAAGGACGCTCCGGAAGATTTCGACCCGACCCAGCTCGAAGGCTACGACGCCGAAACTGGCGATTTCGTGGACGACGGCGCGGACGAGACCGAGTAACACAACAGAGCACGCGCTCAACTAACCGCATACGAGGAGTTCGAATATGCCTACCCCCAAGAAGGGTGCCCGCCTCGGAGGGTCCGCCTCGCACCAGAAGCACATTCTGGCCAACCTGGCGCAGTCCCTCTTCGAGAACGGCGCTATCAAGACGACGGACGCTAAGGCACGCGCCGTGCGTCCGTACGCTGAGAAGCTGATCACCAAGGCGAAGAAGGGCACTGTGGCTGACCGCCGCGCAGTCCTCGCTGAGCTGCCGAACAAGCAGGTTGTTAACTACCTGTTCAACGAGCTCGCGCCGAAGTTCGAGAACCGTGAGGGCGGCTACACCCGCTCCATCAAGCTCCCGAACCGCTCCGGTGACAACGCTCCGATGACCCAGATTTCCCTGGTGCTCGAGGAGACCGTTACCACCGAGGCAACCCGCGCTGCACGCGCAGCTGCATCCCGCCAGGCTGAGGAGGCCAAGGCTGAGGAGGCTCCGGCAGAGGAGACCACCGAGGCTCCGGCAGAGGAGACCGCTGCTGAGGAAGAGAAGTAAACTCACTTCCTTCCTCGCGTAACGCCCAGCTACCCCGTGTAGCTGGGCGTTTTGTATTGCCCAGATAAGATTGATCGCCATGGATGAGACGATGCGGCTGCGTTTGGATATCGCCTACGATGGCACCGGTTTTCACGGTTGGGCGCGCCAGAAAAGCGGCATCCGCACAGTCCAACAGACCATCGAAGAGGCGTTGAGCCTCGTGCTGCGTAGTAGCGTCTCCCTTACCGTCGCTGGACGCACCGACGCAGGAGTCCATGCCTCGGGACAGACCGCCCATGTGGATATTCCTCGCAGCAGCCTTGATCAGCGTTCGATTGAGGGGGACCCGGGACGGTTGGTTCGTCGATTAGCAAAACTGCTCCCGGAAGACGTCCGCGTATTTAATGTCGTGGAAGCGCCAGAGGGGTTTGACGCGCGTTTCTCGGCGTTGGCTCGCACCTACGTATATCGGGTGACTACGCATCCGGCAGGTGCGTTGCCAACACGGGCGCGCGATACGGCGGTGTGGCCAAAACCTATCAACCTTGAGACGACACAGGCGTGTGCCGATGCGCTTGTGGGCTTGAACAACTTTGCGGCGTTTTGCCGCCCGAAGGAGCATGCCACCACGATCCGCGACGTGCATTCTTTCGAGTGGTCGCAGGTCGAGGACACCGTGTACGAAGCGCGCATTGTTGCGGATGCGTTTTGCTGGAATATGGTTCGCGCGCTGACCGCGACGTGTTTAACCGTCGGGGAGGGCCGCCGGGGGAGTGACTGGCCAAAGGAGCTCTTGCTTCGCGACGAACGCGCGCCCGAAGTCCCACTCGCTCCCGCTCGTGGCCTGACGTTGGTCGGCGTCGAGTATCCCGCTGATTCTGAGTTAGCTGCCCGCGCCGAAGCTACCCGCGCGCGTCGCGAGATGTAGCATGCTTGGGTTACTGACAATCTGGGAGGTGCGATGACCACAGCAGCCGCAGCATGGTTTGCAGTTGTGTTTTTCCTGCTTCCCGGATTCCTGATGGCGTGGGTTGCAGGCCTCCGAGTTCCTGCAGCGGTGACCACGGCGCTGCCGGTGACCTTCGGTGTTATCGGAGTGTCGTCGTGGATGTGGGGCGTGACTAGTGCGCCGTTTAACCTGTGGACGTTCGGGGTGAGCATGGTGCTTGCCCTCGCGGTGGCTGGCGGGTGGCGCTATGCGTTTGCGCGCAAGGCCCGCCGCGGTGGTGATGTGCCGTGGCGCCGTGCGCTTTTTCCCGGCAAGGTGGAGTGGACGCACTGGGGCATTCCGTTTGTCGGGGTAGTGGTCGCGGCGTGGATGGCAGTTACGGACCGGCTGTCGTGGTTGGCTCAGATGCCCAACGGTGCGGACAATATCGTCCAGGGGTGGGATTCGCAGTGGCATGCGAATGCGGTGCGGTTTGTGATGGAGACGGGCGTGGCGTCGTCGACACGCATGGGCGAGCTGCAGAACTTCGAAACGCACGCGCGGCTGTTCTACCCGTCGGGATTCCACGCGGGTGTTGCTCTCTTTGCGGAGGCTGCTGGTCTTGAGCCGATTCGAGCGGTCAACATCGCGTCGACGGTGCTGCCAGCGGTGGCACTGCCGCTGACCATGGTGTGTCTGGTGTTCGCGTTTATGCGCTCGACTGGGCTCACCGCGCAGATTGCCGCCGCGTTTGCCGCGATCATGGCGTACGCGGCCCCGCAGCTGCTGTGGGTGCCCGACTACGTGGGGATGTGGCCGTACCTGTTTGCGATGACCCTGACCGGCATCGTGGTTTGGCAGTTCCTTGAAGTTCCGGCACGGCATGCGGGTGCGCTGCCTGCTGCGATCGGGTTCCTTGGCGTGTTGTGCACACACCCGGCTGCGGTGACCGTGGTGGTGCTCGGCGTCATCTTTGCGTGGGCGACGTCGCTGCTGGTTCGCCCGGTGCGCTCGCGTCGCAGCGATACGGTGTGGATGGCACTCCCGGCAGCCGCGGCAACGCTCGTGTTTTTGCCCCAAGTGCTGGCGGGGTCGGACCAGGCGAGTGAGGTTGCCTCGTGGGCGCCGCAGGAGAAACTAGGCCGCGGCGGCGCGTGGGGGAGTGCGTTTCGGATGGACACCCGGCACGTCTCTCAGTTTTTCCCGGACTTCGACCCGACGGTGATGCTGTGGCTCGCCGGTGCAGGCGCGCTGGCGTTAGTGCTGTGGCGTGGCCAGGTGTGGCCTGTGCTGTTGTATGTGGTTTCGCTTGCGGTGACCGCAAATGCGCTCACACCATTCGATAACGCGTGGGGCGATGTACTGGCCATGGTGGGCAACCTGCACTACAGCACGGGGCACCGGCTGATCATGCCGGTGGTGATGTGCGTGTGGGCAGCGGCCGCCATCGGCATTGCTGTGATTATCCGCCTTGTCACCTTCGCTCCACTCGCAGCACGAACCGGTACGGGGCAGCGAGCCACGGTGCTGGCGTCGATCGCGGTGGCGGTGATCGCCGGGTCTGCGGCGGTGCCACAGGTACGCAACCACACTGAGGCTGGTGCACAGGACGCGTTTGCTACCCCGCGCCAAAGCGGACGGATGGTAAGCGCGGATGACCTCCAGGTGTTTGACTGGTTGGCTACCCAGGACGCAGCGTGGGAAGGCACGATCATGGGCGATCCTGCGGATGGATATTCGTGGATGTATGCCTACAACGGGTTGCCGTCGGTTTCCCGCCATTACCTATGGCCGACCGGCGGGATTGGCTCAGCGCACGACACAATTTTCCAGCACGCGGACTTCATCGGAGAAGACAACAGCGAAGTGGTGGAGCAGGCGCTGAAGGACTTGAACGTACGGTTCTTTGTGCTCAGCCCGGGGTCGTTTTGGGCGGACCAGAAACCGCAGTATCCGATGCTGCGATCGTTCTGGGCGTCAAACGGGGTGACGCCGGTGTATCGCAAGGGCACGACGTCGGTGTTTGCGGTCAACAGCGAGTTCTCCACCGCCCAGTTGCGGGCGATGCGCAAAGACGGACAGGACCACGGCTCGGATGAGCTATTCGAGCTTGAAGATGCCGGTGTAGCCGCCTGGTAGATGCGCGCGGGGTGCTAAGGCTGTAGCCTGTTGAGTACTTACTCGGGGGAGGGGGAATTATGGCGAAACTTTTGCCTACTACACGTGCCCAGGTTTCGGGCCACCAGTTCATGCGCCGTCGTATGGAGCATGGGTTGTTGTTCGGGGATATCCGGATGATTCATGACCCGTTGTCGGCACGCCATCGCGCCACGGTGTTTGGTGTTGCTGCGGTGGTGATGATTGCCGGGGTGATGGGGTTGTTTGCGTGGATGCGTCCGAATGCAGATCCGGGGGATGCCCCGATTCTGCGGGCGTCGGATGGCACGCTGTATGTGCGTGTTGATGACACTGTTCATCCGGTGACCAATCTTTCTTCTGCACGCTTGATTGCTGGTGCGGCGGCTGATCCGTCGCGGGTGGGTGATGAGCATTTGGCGGCGATGCCACGTGGCGTTCCGGTGGGCATTGTGGCTGCGCCGGCGATGTTTGCGCCGGAGGGTGCGGTTGATGCTGCATGGTCGGTGTGTGCGGTGCCGGGCCGTGTGACGGTGGTTGCGGGGCAGCGTCCGGAGCCTTTGCTTGGCGACGACACCGTGCTGGCCACCGACGGCACCCGCCAATGGTTGGTGACTGGTGAGGGCAGACAGTTGCTGCCTGATGCGGCGTCCCCGCAGGGGCGTATTGTGCGCCGTGCGTTGGGGGTCGGGTACACCACTCCGATGTGGGAGCCACCGTTGCAGGTGATGACGGCGCTGAAGGAATTGCCACCGGTATCAGTACCTACGCCCGACCGGTTGCCAGAAGTATTGGTCGCTGAGAGCGGTGCGTGGGCGCTGTTCAACGGGAGAATCGAGCCGCTCAGTGAAGTGCAGCAGGCAGTGCTGTTGGATGCTGGCGCGAAGCAACGCAGCATCGGCCGCGAACAGTTAGCCACGTATCAGGACGGGGACTTAGGGCTGACGATTCCAGAGCGTCGCCCGCAGTGGGTTGACCCGGTGCAGCAGACGGTATGCGTGGACCAGGACCGTGGTGGCGCGGTGCAGTCCGGTACAGAACACGACGGTGCAGAACACGCCGGTACAGCACGGTACGGCGCAGTGCGATCCGGTGATGCTTCGGCGATTGCGTTGTCTGGGGCGTCGGTGGCGACACATTTTGTGGGGCTTGCGGATGGCTCGATCGGTGTGGATTCCGGACATGGCTTCCACGTCGTGGCGAGTAACGGGTTGCGCCACCGTGCACCCGATGCGGAAACACTTGCCACGGTGGGTGCGGTGCATGTCGAGCGCGTGCCTTGGGAGATTGTCAGCCTCTTGCCGGAGGGCGAGGAGCTGACCCGGGCTGCGGCTTTGACCGCCACGTACTAACAGCACACAGTACAAGGACACCCAGCAGAGCGAACACAACTGCGCCGAGGCCGACACTGCTGAACCGTTTCGCGGCCAAGGAGGCGGTGCGCTCTGTTGGGGCCACGGTGACGGTGTCCCGGGGCGCGATGTCGTCCGGCGTGAGTTGGCTGATCACGTTGTGCGGGGTGATTGCGCCGCCGCCGTGTTGTGCTGCGGCGGTGATGAGCGTGCGCACGTGGTCTGGCGTGATGCCGGGGTAGCGCTGCATGAGCAACGCGGCCGCACCACTGACTACCGGTGCGGCGAAGCTGGTTCCAACGTACGGGCGTGACCCGTCACGGGTGAGCGTGCCGTCGGCCCAGCCGTTGCCGCTGGATGCGAGCGCGTGTGGGACAAGACCGGCTGCGGAGATTTCCGCTGGCATGGAGTATGACGCGAGCGTGTGGGTGTCCTCGCGAGCCCCCACAGCAAGCACCGTGGGAAACAGAGCCGGGATCACGCTAAAGCCTGGTTCACAATCGGCGCTGGTGTTGCCGGATGCGGCGACGACGACTGCGCCGTCGGCCTCGGCACGGTGCAACGCGCCGCGCAGTCCATTGAGATCAATGCGTGAGGCAAGCCCCGGGTCCACACAGGACACGACAGAGACGTTGAGCACGCGCGCACCTTCGTCGAGCGCGTTGTTGATTGCAGAAGCGAGCGTCTCAAGGTCCCCCGCGACAGATTGGCCGCGGCCACCGCGGTAATGGGCTGACGTTTGACGCACCGCCAGGATCTCCGCATCTGGTGCGATGCCGAGCGTGCGCCCAGCGATGACGCCGGCGACGACGGTGCCGTGGCTGTCGCAGTCCGCAAGCGCGTTGTCGCCGACAAAGTCGGCTCCGGGGCGCAGGTGATTAAGTTCCGAGTGTGGAGCGACGCCAGTGTCGATGACGGCGACGCGCACGCCGGCTCCGGTGGCGAAGCGACGGAGCTCGTGGAGCTCCGCAGGTGTCTCACCTGGTGGTTGTGCTGCCGAAGGCACGGCGCAGGCGATGTCTTGGGCGGAGGCGTAGGTAAGCGAGCCCGGCGCGAGTGCTGCAGGTGCGCAGAGTACAGGCATGGCGAGCAACAGTGGCAACAGCGCGGAAGCGGGCAGGGAACGTGTGCGCATTGTTACAGCCCTCGAATCAGGTCGAAGACCCCGGTGAGGTGTACCGCGAGTGGGATGACGGCGATGAGGGCGGCGATTTCGGCACGTTCGAACCAGACAACGGTTGTCGGTTCTAGGTCGGGTACGCGCCGGGCCCACAGCACGGTGGTTGTAGCAGCCAGTGCGGTGAGGACGGCGATGGTGATGAGGGCGGGATGCGGGTCGTCGATACGCACAACGCTGATGGCGGAAGCAATGACTGCCGCGAGTGCTATCGCCATCAGCGCAATGCGGGTTGCAGCCCAGTGGTGGCGCGATGCGTAGACGACGAGTGCGCCAGCGATGCAGGTGCAGAACACGAAGTTCCATGCACCGCCGCTGCTGCTGATCTGGAGGAGCGCAGGGATGCTCACTGTGGCAATTCCGGCGGTGACTGCGCTGGCGATGGTGGTGGCGACTCGGCTGCGTGCGTCGACGTCTGGTTGGTATTCGTCGGCGCGATCGAATTCTTCGCCGGCGGTGGGCACGTGCGCCACGGCAAGGCCTGCAGCACGGGTGGCGATGCCGGGTGTGGCGGCAACCGTAAACAGGCCGGTGAGGACGGATAACGCAGCAGGCGAGTTTGCGGCGGGCAGCCAGGTGCCTAACGTGCCAATGCCGCTGAGCACCCCAACCGTGACAGCAAACGCCACCAATGCAGGGCCCGCAAGGCGCAGAGCCACTCCAATGCCGACGGTGATGAAGGCTGTGACGACGCCTGCGAGGGCGCCAAGAGCAACGTCTGTGCTGTGTAGGTTCGGTTCTGTGCCACCGATGACCCATGTGGCGGCGGCCCAGCCGAGGCACAACGGCGCGGCAGCAAACACGGCGGGCGATTTCGCAACAGCAGCGAGGGTGAGCGCGCATAACCCGGTGACGGCGAAGGTCGCGGGAGATGGGGCAAACATGCTGAGCAGCAACGCAATGCACGCTAACCCTACGAGGGTTGCGGCGGTGTCGAGGCCGTGCACGCTGCGGGCATTGCGGCCTGCGTGCGCGAGGGCGTCGGCGGCGTCGCGTACCACGGGAGGTGCGATGGGTTCTTTGGGGCGCAGGGCGATCACGGCGCCGTCGTGAAGCTTGAGCGCGTACAACGGCGTATGCATATCGAGTGGGCGCCCGCCTGCTGTGGAGATTTCCCACGGGCGGTGGATCTGCGGCAGTTCCACAAGACGCGCCAATTCGGGCAGCACCTCTGCAAACGTTGAGGATGTCGGCAGTGTGACATCGATATCGCGGTGAAACGCCGCAACAGAAACACGTACGGTTACGCGCACAATGTGGTGCGCCGAAGTAGCAACCAAAACTCTTCCCCCGGAAGTCTCAACGCGTGGCCCCCATTTGCCACGCAACTTGGGCCAGTATGGCGCACCGTTACGCTGCAGTCCAGCTTTTCGTACCCCTTTGGCGGGCAAATGGTCTACACTGCGCTCAACACTATGCCCAACACAGTTCGGGGGAACTGTGGCCACATGGGGTGAAAAGGGGGGATCCACGAATGCTCGGGTTAGACCACGATGCTGTGCTCGCACCAACTGCGGGCACACCTGACGTGCCGGCACTGCCAACAGGACAACTGCGTGCAGAGCCAGTCCCAACAGCGCAAAAGCCGCAGACGCAGCCGGTGATCAAAATCTTGCTGCCAATTGTGATGGTGGTTGCCGTTGGTGCGGTGATGGCGCTGATGATGACATCTGGACGCACTGTGAGCCCAATGATGTTGATCTTCCCGCTGATGATGCTTTTCGGACTGTTGGGCATGATCAATCCGCAAGATCGGCAGGGAGATATCAACGAAACGCGCCGGGTGTACCTGCGCCACCTGGATGCGTTGACCCGGAAGGCGCGCGCGAACGCAGCGCAACAGCGCGCGCACGCGACAGGGTTGCACCCGGCTCCGGCAGATCTTGTTGCTGCGACACCGGTGGAGCGGGTTTGGGAGCGCACTGCGGCGTCACCGCTGGCGTTGACCGTCCGGTTGGGGACCGGCAGCGGTGCGCTGTGCACGCCTGTCGATGTAGAGGATCCGGGAAGCCCAGAGGACCTTGACCCGGTGTGCGCGGTGAGTCTTCGTCGCACTGTCGCTGCCGTAAGCACCGTGCCTGGCATGCCGATTGTTGTGCAGCTCGATGCATTTCCCGCGGTCACCCTGGCTGGTCCCGGTGCGCATGAGGTGGCGCGTTCCATCGTGTGCCAACTCGCGTTCTTTCATGGGCCCGAGTTGGTCAGCATCGACGCGCCATTCGCGTGGGCGAAGTGGCTGCCGCACGCTCGCGCGGAACATGCACGTTTTCGCGTGGTGCTAATCGACGCCACCGTGGAGCACCTCCACGCCCCCGACGCCGACTGTGTGATTGTCGTCCACCCGGACGAGCACTACTTTGTGGACCCGGATGCCTTCCACCTCGTGTGCACCGATACGCTCGCTGCGGTCACCGAACAGGGCATGGAGCAACTCGGCCTTCCGGACTCGTTCACTGACGCGCAGGCCGAGTTCATCGCTCGCCACCTCGGGTTCTACCGACGCCCAGAAGGCGCAAGTGAGGACACTGGCGATCTGCTTGCCATGCTGGGGATTACGGACCTGGACGCACTCGATGCCACCACCATGTGGCCGGGGATGCGCAACAAGCTTGTCGTGCCCATCGGCGCGACCCCCGATGGGCAGCCGGTGTACCTGGACTTCAAAGAATCAGCGCTCGGTGGCATGGGCCCACACGGGCTCTGCATCGGAGCTACCGGTAGTGGTAAGTCCGAACTGCTTAAGGAAATCGTTGTTGCGCTTGCCGCAACGCACTCGCCGGACGAGCTCAACTTGGTGCTTGTGGACTTCAAGGGCGGCGCAACCTTCCTCGGCTGCGAAGACCTGCCCCACACCAGTGCTGTGATTACCAACCTTGAAGATGAGGCCGTGCTGGTCGAGCGCATGTTTGATGCCATCTCCGGCGAGTTGAACCGCCGCCAGGAACTGCTGCGTGCCGCAGGCAACTTTGCCAACATCACCGACTACACCCGCGCCGGGCACACACTGCCGTCGCTGGTGATCATCGTCGATGAGTTTTCAGAACTGCTCTCGCAACACCCGCACTTCGCGGACCTTTTCGTCGCGGTGGGGCGCCTGGGCCGCTCACTTGGTGTGCACTTGTTGCTCGCCTCGCAGCGGCTCGAGGAAGGAAAGCTGCGCGGGCTCGATTCCCACTTGTCGTATCGCATCGGGTTGAAGACGTTTTCCGCAGGGGAGTCGCGCCAAGTCCTCGGCGTGCCGGATGCCTATGAACTGCCCAGTGAGCCGGGCTCGGGTTACCTCAAGTCAGGTATGGAACTCACCCGCTTCAGGGGTTCTTACGTGTCCGGTCCGCTGACCCGCCAGGTGTTGTCGCACCCAGCGGACGCGCCGACAGTGCGGTTGTTTACCGGCGACGAGATAGAAATCGCCCCGCAAACTGTTACCGATACCGACTATTCGACAACGCTGTTCGACGCCGTTGTGGAGAAAGCCCGCGACGTCGCCGCCACCCGGAGCATGCGCGCCCACCAGGTCTGGCTGCCACCGTTGCCGGATACTCTCGCGCTTTCTTCGCTTGTCGACGACACCATCGCCCTCGTCGACGAGCCCTATCGCCAACTCCAAGTCCCCTTCGCCGTGGACTTTTCCCGTGCCGGTGGGCATGCCGCCATTGCTGGTGCGCCGCAGACGGGGAAGTCGATGGCGGTGCGGTCGATCGTCGCCAAGCAAGCGCTGTGTCGCACAACCGATGAGGTGGCGATTTACATCATCAACGCTGGCGGCGGCGACTACAGCGACATCGAATCCCTGCCTCACGTGGCGGGTGTGGCGAACGTGAAGGATGAAGAACGCACGCGTCGTGTTATCGACGAGGTCACCGGACTCCTGGATGTGCCTGCCTCGCGCGCGACACTGCTCGTTGTCGATGGTTGGCATGCGTTGCTGGCCAACGATTCCAAACTTGAGGACCTGCGCGATCCTTTGGCACGGATCGCCTCCGAAGGCCCTGCTGCACGCGTGCACCTGCTGGTTACCACACAGCGGTGGAACGCAGTGCGTGCGAATGTGCGCGACCTCATCGGCACCCGCATCGAGATGCGCCTGACCGAGCCGATGGATTCGCTGATCGACCGCAAGGCCCAAGAACGTCTCGCCGCCGTGCCGGGACGTGCGCTCACCCCGGACGGCAAAGTCATGCATGTCGCGCTGACCAGCGCCGAAGACATCGCACACATCGCAGCCCAGGCGGCGAGCCAGACGCCGGTGCCACGCCTGCGCGTGCTGCCAGCAAGAGTCGACGCGCAACCGCTTATCGACGGCACCCGCATCCCACTCGGCATTGGCGGAGCGGACCTTGCACCGCTGTACTCCACCGGCCACATCCTGGCCATCGGTGCAGGCGGCGCGGGCAAATCCGCCTTCATCGCCAGCACGATTGCGGCTATTTCAGCGATGCCACGCGAACAAGCCCGCATGGTGATCTGCGACCCGCGCCGGGCACACCTGGCTCATGCGGACAGCGACATGGTCGCGGCGTACGCAGCTTCCTCGAGTGCGCTCACCGATGCGGTGCGCTCGCTGGCCACCACGCTGACCTCGCGACTGCCGGGCAGCGACGTCACGCCCGCCCAACTGGCAGACAGGTCCTGGTGGGCAGGCCCAGAGCTCTACTTGCTTATCGACGATCTCGACCTGGTCGGCGACGAACCACTGCGCCCAATCATCGACTTGTTGCCCCACGCGCGTGACATCGGCTTGCACATCGTGGTGGCACGCAAGTTCGGCGGTGTTGGGCGTGCCATGTTTGGCCCGTTCCTCGCCGCTGTGAAAGACCTTCACCCAGACGTGCTGATTCTGGACGGCACCAAGGACGAAGGCGCACTCTTCGGCGTCCGACCGGCACCGCAGCCACCAGGGCGCGCAACGCTCGTACAGGGCGAGCCGAAGGGCATGATCCAACTGCCGATGCTGAATATGGGGGACTAAATGACAGACCTGCGCATTACCGCGACCGATGCGTCGACCGTGTTCACCGGTGCAGCCGACGTCCACCGCTTCGACGCGCCAAGCAGCCGTGAAATCGCGAACACGATCCGCACTGTGCTGGGGCCGAACCCAGACGGGGCACACGTGCACATCACCGCAGACGACACGCGCCTACGCGAGCTCGAGTACGCCCTGGCGGACTACGACATTGACTTAACCACCGAACTCCTTGGTCCCGATCCGGCAGACGTGCCCCGTTCGCTCAACGCCCCCCCCGCGCCACCTGCGCCGTGGGATCCGCCACGGGACCCGCCGACAGACACGTTCGCGGCAATTGCGGACAACCGCTCGTCAAACATCGGCGTCTGGATCATCGCCGCAGTCGTCGCGGTGGTCGTAGTCGTGTGTGCGGTGGTCATCTTCAACGTTGTCTGGAAAGGCAGCGTTGGCAGTGCCGGCAGCGTCAGCAGTGCAGCGAACACGGACAGTTCAATTGCGACACCGACGGCTACTGAAGCTGCGGCGGGGGCAACGCCGTCTGTGGCGGTGGAGTCGTCGATACGCGAAGAAGCACCGCAGACCGTCCTGCTTGAACAAGACGGCCTTCAAGTGGAACTGCCTGCCGGGTTCGCGCTTGAGGCCGACGATGGCACGTGGCGCGCAACCGGCGATGATCCGAATTTCCGCCTCCACATCGCCGTCGAGAGGCTGTACCAACTACCGGCCAAGACTATGGCCGAGCAACTCCTCGCCGATGTTGAGGCGGACCCGCAAACAGAACTTGTGGACACGGACGGCACCTCGGTGACCTACCTGGAGCGCGCCGCGGATGGATCGCAGGCACTCTGGAAGACCTGGCCGCACGGCACCACCCAGCTTTTCGTGGGCTGCCACACGCGCCATGAACCCACCACAGTGCAACGCGCAACGTGTCGAATGGCCATGGAAACCGCTGAATTTAAGGGGGCTGACATGCGGACATGAAAAACTTTTGAATTCGATGGAACCGAAAGCACCAAATGTCAGTCAGATATATGAACGGCAAACACACACCGTTCATCCAACCTAAACACACAAGGGGGAAACCATGGAGCTGTTCGCCACTGAAGCGGAGGTCATGCGCGCCGCCGCAGACCGTACCGACGACACCAACGCAAACGTCAACCGTGAAATCGATCGCATCCAACAGGTAGTCGAATCCACTCGCAACTACTGGGTGGGCAACGCGCAGCGCAGTTTCGACGACCTGATGATGCGCTACGACGACGCTCAAAAGCGTTTGTCGGAGGCGTTGACCGCGATCTCCGCGAACATTCGCGACAACGCGAAGCACTACGAGTCCACCGACGCAACCAACACCGACAGCCTCCGTCAGCTCGCTGGCGGACTCGCACTCTAACCACAAGGGGGAACCACCATGCAGATCAAATACGACTTCGCTCAGATCGCCGGCGCATCCGAAGACATGCGCGCATCCGCATCCCGCATCAACGGCGACCTGGCCGAACTGAAGCAGATGCTCCAGCCCATGGTCCAGACCTGGGAAGGTACCGCCGCCACCGCCTACCAGGCACACCAAGCCAAGTGGGATCAAGCGGCAGAGGATCTCAACCAGATCCTCACCCAGATCGCGCAGACCGTTGAAGATGGCAACTCCACCATGTTGGCCGTCAACAACGCTGCAGCGAACAGCTGGGGCTAACCAACAGACTTGCGTCGGGGCGACAACGCCGACCATCGGGGGATAGGGCGCGGCAGACCCGTCCCCGGCGCATCCACAAAAGAAAAAGGGGGACTCGGGGGAAACGCCGCCGCAGGTGACTATGGGGAACACCTGCGGCGGCGTTTTTGTTTTGCGGCCAGATTGCCGTAGTGTTTAACCCCTGTGTGTCCCGCCTGACGCGCGTTTCGGGTCTCCACCGGCCGCCGGAACCGTCGAGGAACATGCGAAGTATGGCCGGCAGCAATCTAGACAGACTTTAAGGAGTCATGCATGTCTACTTACCACCCGAAGAGCGGTGACGTGACCCGTAACTGGTACGTCATCGACGCAACCGACGTGGTGCTGGGCAAGCTTGCTTCCACCGCAGCAGACCTGCTGCGCGGTAAGCACAAGCCGCAGTTCGCACCGAACGTTGACACCGGCGATCACGTCATCGTGATCAACGCCGACAAGATCCACATCTCCTCCAACAAGCGCGATCGCGAGATGCGTTACCGCCACTCCGGCTACCCGGGTGGTCTGAAGTCCATGACCCTGGGCCGCGCACTGGACGAGCGTCCGGACCGCGTGATCGAGGAAGCTGTGAAGGGCATGATGCCGCACAACAAGCTCTCCCGCCAGTCCATCAAGAAGCTGCACGTCTTCGTCGGCTCCGAGCACCCGTACGCTGCTCAGAAGCCGGAAACCTACGAGTTTAAGCAGGTGGCACAGTAATGACCGAGCCGAACAACTACGACAACCTCGCTGCCGACACCGACATCGATGCCGCAACCGCAGCAACCGAGGAGTTCAACTACACCATCGGTGACGCAATTGCGCCGGAGGCTGACGCTGCTGAGGAGACCGTTGAGGTCGCACCGCTGCACGAGGGCCCGATCCAGACTGTTGGTCGTCGTAAGCGCGCAATCGCTCGCGTGACCGTCGTCGAGGGCGAAGGCAAGATCACGGTCAACGGCCGTGAGTTCGAGGAGTACTTCCCGAACAAGCTGCACCAGCAGGACATCCTGACCCCGCTGACGCTGCTCGAGCGCGAAGGCCAGTTCGACATCAAGGCCAACATCTCCGGTGGTGGCCCGACCGGCCAGTCCGGTGCTCTGCGTCTGGCTATTGCCCGCGCACTGAACATCTACAACCCGGCTGAGCGCCCGACCCTGAAGAAGGCCGGCCTGCTCACCCGTGACGCTCGTGCCGTGGAGCGCAAGAAGGCTGGTCTGCACAAGGCCCGTCGCGCACCGCAGTACTCCAAGCGTTAATCGCTGGCTTACTCCACACGCCGTCGCCCATGTTCTGGGTGGCGGCGTTCGCCGTTTCTTCTGTCGTTGTTGGTGAGCGGACCGGTTGCGAGGGTTCGTCGATAAGCAATTGCAGCAAGCATGCATAATTGTGGGCATGACTCGATTGTTTGGAACTGATGGTGTTCGCGGCTTGGCCAACGAGGCGTTGACAGCGCCGTTGGCGTTGAAGCTCGGCGCGGCTGCGGCAACGGTGCTGACGAAGGACCGTCGCTCCGGGAAGCGTCGCCCAGTAGCGCTCATTGGGCGCGACCCGCGCGTCTCCGGTGAGATGCTGGCGGCAGCGATGGCAGCCGGCATGGCGTCGAAGGGCGTAGACGTGCTGCGTGTCGGTGTGATTCCGACGCCTGGCTTGGCGTTTCTTACGGACGACTACGGAGCCGACATCGGTGTAATGATTTCCGCCTCCCACAACCCGATGCCGGATAACGGGATCAAGTTCTTCTCCGCTGGTGGTCACAAGCTGCCCGACGATATTGAAGACGAGATTGAGCGCGCCATGGACGAGCTGGAGGAAACCGGTCCGACCGGCACCAGCATCGGCCGTGTGATCGAGGAGGCCCCAGATGCGCAGAGCCGCTACCTGGTGCATCTGGCTGATGCGGTAAGCACCGACCTGTCAGGTATCAAGGTTGTGGTGGACTGCGCGAACGGTGCAGCGTTCGAGGTAGCCCCGAAGGCGTATGCGGCAGCGGGAGCTGACGTGACCGCGATCTTTAACAAGCCCGACGCCTACAACATCAACGACGGCGCAGGCTCCACGCACATGGAGCAGATTCAGCGCGCAGTGGTTGAGCACGGCGCGGACCTTGGTTTGGCGCACGATGGTGACGCGGATCGTTGCTTGGCTGTGGACGCCGAGGGCAATGTTGTCGACGGCGACCAGATCATGGCTGTACTGGCAACCGCGATGCGCGATAGCAACTCGCTGCGCTCCAACACGCTGGTGGCCACGGTGATGAGCAACCTGGGGCTGAAGCAGGCAATGAAGCGCGAGGGCATCGAGATGCGGGAGACCAAAGTGGGCGACCGTTATGTCCTCGAAGAGCTCAACCGTGGCGACTTCTCCTTGGGTGGCGAGCAGTCCGGCCACATTGTGGTTCCGGAGCATGCGACCACCGGCGATGGCGTGCTGTCCGGTTTGATGCTCATGGCACGCATGGCTGAAACCGGGAAGTCGCTCGCTGAGTTGGCGAGTGTGATGACCGTGCTGCCACAGACGCTGATCAACGTTCCGGTCTCAGACAAGTCGCGCATTCTTGACGACGAATCCGTTACCGCCGCGATCCGCGAAGCCGAAGCGGAGCTGGGCGATACCGGCCGTGTCTTGCTGCGTCCGTCGGGTACCGAGGAGCTGTTCCGCGTGATGGTGGAAGCAGCTGAGGAAGAACAGGCACGAAAGGTTGCCGGACAGCTCGCGGCGGCCGTCGCAGCCGTGTAACTTCTGAGTAAGAAGCTTTTTGCCCCGGCAGGGAACCGCCGGGGCGTTGGGGGAGTCTAACTAAGTAGAAATAGTTGGACTGGAATCTTTTCAGGGGTGGGAAATGACACGACATGTCAGTGCTGTCGACGTTGACGTTGACAATGTTCGAACGCAGTACGGTGCCGCGATTAACGCGTACCGTGCTGCGGCGCACGACCTCGACACGAGGCGCATCACGGTGGACCCGTCAGCTTTCGGCGATGGCTTCGCGGAGCAAGGCCGGCGTGTTGCTGAGGCACTTGAGGCGCTTCACAGTACGTCGAAGCGGTTTTTAGAGGTCCGTAGCGAGAACTGGGAGCAGGTGCTCGCGCTTACCGACGACATCGTGGCCGCCGATGCACTCGCCGCCGAGGCGCTTGAGGGGGTGGAGCAGCCATGATGCCGACAGTGCAAGATGATGTCCGCACCCTCGTCGAAGCAGTCGAGGTTGCACCTGAGGTGCCAGAACACCAGCGCAATGCCGTGCGAGGCCTTGCCGGTGAGTTGATGTCCGAGTCCTCATGCATCAACGGGCTCGACCTTTCGGTGTTCGCACAGATCGGCCTGCAATTGGCGTTGAGTTGTGAGCGTCCGGATACACCAGCGCGCACGTGCACGGCGGATAACAGCGGATGGTTTGAGGAGGTGGGCATCCGGGATCGGGAGTGCCGAAATGAAGCCCGCGAGACCGACCACTTTGAACACGTCAAGCAGGTAGGCCAGCGTATCGGAGAGTGCTCTTCGGCGATAGAAGCGATCGTGCGCTCAGCTGATATGGCGATTCGTGCGATCTTGGAACCTGCGCGCCGTGTGTTCGAAATCGCGCAGCGTTGCGGGATCACTCAGATTGTGGAGATCGCCGTAGAGGTGATCATCGAAGCGCTGCGGTGTGCAACAGCAACGACCACGGACCGAAATGGGGTGATCCGGGAGTGCCTCGACAGCATTGCCGAGTGCACCGGTGAGGCGGCGCAAACCCAGCCAGAGCCTGCGGTGGAGAAACCATGCGACACGGTTGCAAGCTCCTCGGTCGGCACTGTGGCCGCCGGCGTGAATATCTCGGTCGATGTGGGGCTGAAGCTGGGCGTTGAGCTCGACCTGGCACAGGGCGAGGTGGAATGCCCGCCGGAGGAAGCACCGAAGCCGGAGCCTGAACCACCGGCGAAACCTGCTCCGGCACCGGCACCGGCGCCAACGCCACCGCCACCGCCTGCACCTGCACCGACACCGACTAAGGATGGGGTTATCGCCCCACCGCCAGAACTGTCGCAGGTGCAAGAGCCGCCACCACCGCCGAAGAAGGCACAGCACGTCGATACAACGGCTGCTTCCGTAGGTGGCGCAGACGGGGCACAATCAGGCGCTCAGGGCGGGCAGGATCCGTGGGCAATGAAGAAAACGGGGGAGTGGTAACCAATGGATTACGAGTTGTTTGTGCTCCAGTTCCAACGTAGGACGCAAAAACGCATGGCTGATTTTGAGGCCATGATGCGCGAGCACCAGAACAAGATGGAACAAACTGCGAAGCACTACGCCAGAGCGCGCGAGACGATGGAACGGCCGAAGCCGGTCGCGCCGCGTGGGGATTACACCTTGGAACGCTCGCGTGTGTCTGCGGCGCGTCGCGCAAGAAGGGCGCAGGTGCATGCGGTGCTGCAAAGCCAGGCCCGGGGGACTCCGCCGGAGCAGCCCGGCGTGGGCGAAGAGGCCTAACCCGCGAGTGAGAACCTCGCGGAAGCGCGCCGCCCTAGAACAGGGAGAAACCGGCGTTGTCGCGGGCCAGCCCCGCGGCCTTGGCGAGCTTCTCGCCAGAAAGGGAGACCACGCCAGAGCCTTCGGCGTCGGCTTCCGCGTAGCCGGCGTAGGCCTTCTCGTCGTTTAGCACGTGCAGCAAGTAGCCCACGAGCAAGCCGCGCACGGTTTCCTGCAGCGAACGGTCGGACTTGCCCACGCCGAGGATGCGCTTGATCATGCCGTCTTCGGAGAAGGACTGCTGATCGCCCTTCTTCGGTGCGCGGTAGACCACATCGCCCGCCCAGTTGTAGGCAAGCTTTGCGGGGTTGCCCGGGTCGAACAAGGAATCGCCGTCCTCGCCGGGACCGATGACCATGCCGGGGGCGAAGAGCGCACGGGCTGCTTCCACCGCGGACGGTGCGACGTTTGCCGGGTACACCGTCGCCACAGCCTTCACCTTCGGGTTGTCTACCGCCGCAAGCACTGCGGCGCCACCACCCATGCCGTGGCCGACGATGCCGAGTTTGCCTGGGGAGACAGAGATGTTGCCGTTGCCTAGTCGCACGCCGGCGAGGATCTGCAGGCTCGTCTCCAGGTCTGCAGCAAAGCCACGGTGATCTGGCCTAAACCCGGTTTCGGTGTTGGGTGCTGCGACTGCGATGCCCCAGCTGGCCAGGTGGCGCAGTGTGCCGTGGTAGTCGTCGACGTCTTTCGTCCAGTCGTGGCCGAACGCGACAGCGGGCAGGTTCTTGCCCTCGGCAGGGGTGTACACCTTGCCGGGCAGGCCCGTGTAGCCCAAGTCGCCTTCAAGGACGCGGTGGGGGCCACGCTTGGACAGGTCAGAGAGTTTCTTTAGCTTCGCAGACACGCCGACGATCCTACTGCATCCTTGTCTGGACTAGGGTGAGTCCATCGTTGCAGGCGGGGTTACTCAGGAGGCAGGATGCTCGGCGCGTTACAGCTCGCATTCGTCGATTCGGTGAACCTTCTGCTCATCGGGGTCATCGTTGCAGTAGGAATTGCGGTGCCACGGGGAAACGGCCGCTACGCCAAGACGACATCGTTGCTGATTGCCGGTGACTGGCTGGGGGTGGCGGGGCTTGCGCTGCTGATGCTTGTCATTTTCGACGGGTTGGGCTCCGCCGTTGAACGTTTTGTCAACGGCCCTGTCTTCGGTGTGTTGCTGATCGCAACGGGTTTGCTGACGGCGGTGCTTGCCATGCGTGGCGGTGACAACCAGGCGCTGACGCAGAAGATCATGCAGCACCTGAACACGCCCGGTCCGCTGACGGTGCTGACGGGTTTTGTCTTGGGGCTGGTGCAGTCCGCAACCTCGGGACCGTTTTTCGGCGGGCTTGCGTTGCTGTCCGCCTCGGGTATTGACGCGCAGGTGCGTTACGCGGCGATTCCGCTGTACGCCTCGGTGGCGTTGTCGCTGCCAACGCTGTGTGCGCTGCTGGTCGGGTTGGTGCGCGCTCGTTCTGAAAGTCTCGCAGGCAGGGGGTTTGCGTGGGCGCGCAGCCACCCGCAGCAGGTGACGGCAGCCGCGACGTGGGCTGTGGCAGTAATGCTGACTGTGCTGGGTGTCGTGCACCTGCTGTAGGTGGTGCACAATGGGGCGTATGTTTCCGCTCCGTACAACGATTGATTTAGGTGCGATTGCGCACAACACTCGCCGTCTGAAAGAGCAGGCAGGCGAGGCGAAACTCATGTGTGTGGTGAAGGCGGACGCCTATAACCATGGCGTCGAAAAGTGTGTTCCGGTGATGGATCGCAATGGCGCAGATGCGTTCGGCGTGGCCACGTTGGCTGAGGCTCGTCGTGTCCGTGAGGTCACACAGAAGCCTGTGCTCGCCTGGTTGTGGAGTATCCACGAGGAGTTACCGGAGGGCATCGATCTTGGCGCGCCGAGTGTTGCCCATTTGCAGTTGCTTATCGACGAACCCACGCACCGCACCGTCTACCTCATGGTGGATACGGGCATGCACCGCTCCGGTATCGACGAACCCGAGTGGGAAGCAGCGTTCAAGATGGCGTTTGAGGCGGAGCAGGCCGGCAAGATTGAGGTTGCTGGTTTGATGACGCACCTGGCGTGCGCCGACAACCCGGTCGACCCCTACACGGATTTCCAGGCGGAGAACTTCCGCAAGGCGATCGAGTCGGCGCGTGCGGCCGGATTGCGAGTGGAGCGAAACCACATGGCGAACTCGCCAGCGACTTGGACGCGCAAGGATTTGCATTTTGACATGGTGCGCCCGGGCGTGAGCCTGTACGGGCTCGAGCCGGTGGCGGGGCTTGACCACGACCTGAAGCCGGGGATGACGTGGGTGGGCCAGGTCATCGCGGTTAAGCCGATGAAGCAGGGCGAAGCAACCAGTTACGCACGCACCTGGGAAGCACCCGAGGACGGCTACACCGCAGTGATTCCGGCCGGTTACGCAGACGGCGTGCACCGTAGCTGGCAGGGTGCGTTGGAGATCGCCATCAATGGCCAGACCTACACCCAGGTTGGGCGTGTGAGCATGGACCAGATTGTGGTGTGGCTCGGCGCAAACGAGGACAACGTCCAGGCAGGCGACGAGGCAATCATCTTCGGTGCGGGTGGTCGCAGCGCAACTGATCTGGCTAAGGCCGCCGGCACGATCAACTATGAGGTTGTGTGCGCGCCGGAGGGCCGAACGCTTCGCACCTATGTAGGGGAGGAGTAAGTGAAGGACTCGTTTACGCGTGAGGGAAAGCGGGTGTGTGAGGGGGTCGTCGATACGCAGCAGCTTGGTGAGGAGCTCGGCGCAGCACTTGAGGCGGGGGATCTAGTGATCCTGGATGGCCCGCTCGGCGCCGGCAAGACCACATTCACACAAGGTATTGCGCGTGGCATGCAGGTGAAGGGACGCGTGACCAGTCCGACGTTTGTCATCGCGCGCCAGCACGCTTCCACTGTGGGCGGGCCCACGTTGGTGCATGTGGATGCCTACCGTCTCGGCGACGATCCGCTGGGTGAGCTCGATGCGCTCGACCTGGATACCGAGTTGGAAGATGCCGTGGTGGTCGCAGAATGGGGCGGCGGTTTGATGGAGCAGTTGGGGGCGCGCCACATTCTCGTGCAGTTGGATCGGGAGACTCTCGCAGAGACTGAGGGGCGGATAGTTTCCTGGCGTGTCGTAGAGGGGATGTAGGCTTACACCCATGCTGAAAACGAGTAGCAAAGCCCGTGGTTGGATCATTCTTGCGGCGGTGCTGTGGTTGGTGATCCTGATCGGGATCATCTTCATTCCGCAGTCCCGTGGCTCGAACGCTGTGGACGAGGTGAAGCCGACGAACTCGCTGACGCGTGCGTTGCTGCAGACCCGTCCGGGCGGTGACGTGGTTGCCGCGCAGCTCGTTGACCCGTCCAGGGTGTACGACGCAAACGAATACATGGGGTACACCACGCTGTGCCCAGGCGAGCCGGAGGAGCTGGTGAAGGCGAAGAAGGAAGCCTTCGCGCTGACGGATGAGGATGTGGACCTCAACGGCGAGATGGGTTACGTGCTGCTGATCCCAGCGGAGGGTGAGACTGCCCTGATCGACCCGGTTGAGTTGAAGAAGGTCGACATCTGCACTGTTCCGCAGTCGGAGACTTTCCCGCTGAACACCGCAATGCCGTTCTACAACACGAAGGGCCAGTGGGCTCTGGGGATGGGCCAGTAATGCTGGTGCTCGCCCTCGACACGGCGACTACGGATTTGGTCGCAGGTGTCGTGGATACCGAGGCGGCGAAAACGCTTGCTGAGGCAACCGTTGCTACGCGTGCGCACAACGAGCAGCTTGTGCCGACAGTGCAGGTGCTTCTCGACGAAGCCTCGCTCACCTTCGCCGACCTCGACGCCATCGTTGTCGGTTGCGGGCCGGGCCCGTTTACCGGTTTGCGTGTCGGGATGGCCACCGCCTCTGCGCTTGGCCAGGCGCTTGGCATTCCGGTGCATGGGGTATGCACCCACGATGCGGTAGCGGTAGACCGCCAAGGCGATGTGCTTGTGGTGACCGACGCCCGCCGCCGCGAGGTGTACTGGGCCCGGTACAACGACGGTGCCCGTGTTGCAGGCCCCGAGGTATGTAAGCCGGCGGATCTGCCAGTGGAGCAGGTGGACGTGCTGAGCGTGCCCGACAACCTTGCAGAGCAGGTCACGGTCGTAGCAGGCACTATTGCGTACCATGCGCCGGCCCCGGCTGGGTTGGTTGCTGTGGCGGATCTGAGCGCCACCCCGGAGCCTCTCGTCCCGCTGTATTTGCGTCGGCCGGATGCGGTGCCACCGAAGCAAGCTCCGAAGTCGCCCGCGCTGCCGTGATGGAGTTCCGTGAACTGACAGTCGGCGATGCGGCCGCGGCGGCAGCGATAGAGGCTGTCCTGTTCGCCGGGGATAACCCGTGGTCGGAGGCAGCATTTCGTTCAGAGATTGCTGCGCCCCACACGTTTTACCTCGGTGCGTTTGAAGCAGGCCGGATGCTTGGGTACGCGGGGCTTGCAATGCTGGGCCCGCGCGACGACCCAGAGTTTGAAATCCACACCATCGGGGTGGACCTCGAACAGCAGGGCCGCGGCCTGGGCCGGGCGTTGATGGACCAGATGATGCACACCGCTGATCTCATGGATGGTCCGGTCTATCTTGAGGTGCGGGTGGATAACGAGCCCGCGATCGCGCTGTATAAACGTTTCGAGTTTTTCACCGCCGGCGTGCGGAAGAACTACTATCAGGCCTCCGGCATGGACGCGTACACCATGACGCGCCCGCGCAAGAGCGAAAGGGTGTAAGCAATGATTGTCCTCGGTATCGAGTCCTCCTGCGACGAGACTGGCGTAGGCATCATCAACCTTCATGACGACGGCACGATGGAAATCCTTGCCGACGTCGTCGCGTCCTCGATGGAACAGCACGCTCGCTTTGGTGGTGTGGTGCCGGAGATCGCCTCCCGTGCACACCTTGAGGCGATGCCGCAGGTGATGGAAAAGGCGCTGGCGGACGCTGGTATTGAGAAGCCAGATGCCGTAGCAGCCACGATCGGGCCCGGTCTTGCAGGCGCACTGCTGGTTGGCGCTTCCGCCGCGAAGGCATACGCCGCCGCCTGGGGCGTGCCCTTTTACGGCGTGAACCACCTTGGCGGCCACGTCGCTGTGGCCAACCTCGAGGGGGAAAGCTTGCCGCACTCGATTGCGCTGTTGGTCTCTGGCGGGCACACGCAGCTGCTCGAGGTTGACGCGGTGGGCAAGCCGATGAAGGAACTCGGCACCACACTCGACGACGCTGCTGGTGAGGCCTACGACAAGGTGGCCCGGCTTCTGGGGTTGGGCTATCCGGGTGGTCCGGTCGTCGACAAGTTAGCTGCGCAGGGGGATCCGAATGCGGTGCGTTTCCCTCGTGCGCTGTCGCGTGCGGAGGATCTACGCGGCGAACACCGCTACAACTTCTCGTTTTCTGGGCTGAAGACCGCGGTTGCGCGCCACGTTGAGGCCGCCGAGCGTGAGGGCCGCGTGATCTCGCTGGAGGACGTGTGCGCGTCCTTCCAGGAGGCAGTCTGCGACGTGCTTACCGCCAAGGCGATCATGGCCTGCGAGGACACCGGCGCGAACACCCTGCTGCTCGGCGGGGGTGTGGCGGCCAACAGTCGTCTTCGTGAACTCGCGCAGCAGCGTTGCGACGACCGCGGCATCGAACTGCGTGTGCCACGGTTCAAACTCTGCACCGACAACGGTGTGATGATCGCAGCGCTTGCGGGTCAGCTCATCCACGAAGGGGCCACGCCGTCTGATTTGGGCGTAGGCACGGACACGTCGCTCGAGGTAGAGGTTCCGCTCGTGTAATCGCTCGCCGAGCGAGGTCACCAGGGTGGGGCTATATTGAGCACCTGAACTGTATCCCGTGAAAGGAAATCCTCCGTGACCACCGAGCAATTTAGCCAAGAGCAGGCCGAACGCGAACGTTTCGGGCTGCTCGTCAACCCAGATCTGACGTACCGTCGCATCGTGTTCGATGAGGACTCTGCGCGCGAGATGCTCGGTGGCGGAACCGATGGAGTTGTGGAAGTGGCGTTTGACCGCGACGGCAACCGGTTCCACGCGATTTACCGGGTTGACGCTGGAATTGTCGGAGCGGAGCCGAACCCTGTTGCGTCCCTTGCGCGTAACACTGCAGAGACGGACACCCCGGAGTTTCTTACGGATCCCACCCGGTCGATCTGCGGGCCAGTGATCTTCGCGGCGCGCGGGGGCGGCAGCATCAGCGAAGGCACGGTCGAAGAGGTTGTCAACGCGATCCGTGCGGTGGAAAACTTCCGCAACGACAATCCCGAAGAGTTCGAGCTGTGGCGTAACGCGGTGAAAAACCGCTAAACGCCACCAGTGTTGTTGGCTGGCACTCTCACGGGTAGAGTGCCAAAGCAGGTTGTGTGAAGCACAGTTGTTCACCCGCGACGACGGCTGCGCCTCGTGAGACCTGAACTCTTAAATCATTCACCAATGAAAGGTTTTTGATCATGGCAAACGTCAACATCAAGCCGCTGGAGGACAAGGTCCTCGTCCAGATCGCTGAGGCTGAAACCACCACCGCCTCCGGCCTGGTTATTCCGGATTCCGCTGCGGAAAAGCCGCAGGAAGCCGTCGTCATCGCTGTTGGCCCGGGTCGTCTGGACGACAACGGCAACCGCATCGCCGTGGACGTGAAGGAAGGCGACACGGTTATCTTCTCCAAGTATGGCGGTACCGAGCTGAAGTACGGCGGCGAGGAGTTCCTCCTGCTGTCCGCTCGTGACCTGCTGGCCGTCGTCGAGAAGTAAGTAAAACGCTATGGCAAAACTCATCGCATTTGATCAGGAAGCTCGCGAGGGCATCCAGCGCGGCGTGAACACGCTCGCCGACGCGGTGAAGGTCACCCTCGGTCCCCGTGGCCGCAACGTTGTGCTTGCAAAGTCCTGGGGCGGCCCGACCGTCACCAACGACGGCGTGACCATCGCCCGCGACATTGACCTTGAGGATCCGTTTGAGAACCTCGGTGCGCAGCTGGTGAAGTCCGTCGCAGTCAAGACCAACGACATTGCAGGTGACGGCACCACCACCGCAACGCTGCTCGCCCAGGCGCTCGTCGCCGAAGGGCTGCGCAACGTGGCTGCTGGTGCGAACCCGATCGAGCTGAATAAGGGCATCAAGGCGGCAGCCGACAAGGTCGTCGAGGAGCTCAAGGCTCGCGCGACCGACGTGAAGTCGTCCGCTGAGATCGCCAACGTGGCCACCGTGTCCTCTCGCGACCCTGAGGTTGGTGAGATGGTCGCAGGTGCCATGGAGAAGGTGGGCAAGGACGGTGTGCTTACCGTCGAGGAGTCTCAGTCCATCGATTCCTACGTGGATCTGACTGAGGGTATTTCCTTTGACAAGGGCTTCCTCTCCCCGTACTTCATGACCGATCCGGATGCCGGCCAGGCCGTGCTTGAGGACGCCCGCGTGCTGCTCGTACGCGGCAAGATCTCCTCTCTGCCGGATTTCCTCCCGCTGCTTGAGCAGGTTGCATCGGAGTCGGTGCCGCTGTTCGTCGTGGCCGAGGACATCGAAGGCGAGGCGCTGCAGGCGCTCGTTGTCAACGCGATCCGCAAGGTGATCAAGGTCGTTGCTGTGAAGTCGCCGTACTTCGGCGAGCGCCGCAAGGCGTTCATGGATGACCTTGCTGTTGTCACCGACGCGACCGTCATCGACCCAGAGGTTGGCATCAACCTCAAGGACGCCACCCTGGACCACCTTGGCTCCGCACGCCGCGTAACCACGACGAAGGACGACACGGTCATCGTCGACGGTGCCGGCACGGCAGAGGCTGTCGAGGAGCGCCGCGAGCAGATCCGCCGCGAGATCGAAACCACGGATTCCACCTGGGACAAGGAAAAGGCCGAGGAGCGCTTGGCCAAGCTTTCCGGTGGTGTCGCGGTGCTGCGCGTCGGTGCAGCGACCGAGACCGAACAAAACGAGCGCAAGCTCCGCGTCGAGGACGCCATCAACGCTGCCCGCGCGGCAGCAGAGGAAGGCATCATCGCCGGCGGCGGCTCCGCACTGGTGCAGATTGCCAAGCAGCTTGAGGAGTTTGCTGAAGGCTTCGAAGGCGAGCAGAAGACCGGTGTGCTGGCAGTGGCACGTGCACTGTCCAAGCCGGCATTCTGGATCGCTGACAACGCGGGCCTCGACGGCGCTGTCGTCGTGTCCAAGGTTGCCGAGATGAACAACGGCGAGGGCTTCAACGCCGCCACGCTCGAGTACGGCAACCTCATCGACCAGGGCATCATCGACCCGGTGAAGGTGACCCACAACGCTGTGGTCAACGCCGCATCCGTGGCTCGCATGGTGCTGACCACGGAGGTATCCGTGGTGACCAAGCCGGCCGAAGAAGGCGAGGAAGGTCACGCACACGCCCACTAGGGTGTCGTCGATACGCTAAAACAGTGCCCCACTTCGGTAGGGCACTGTTTTTCTTTTGGCGTGATTCTTCTGTCGTGCGCTTACTTGACGGCGGCGACGTACTTCACGCTGCCAAGGCCGCGGCGCAGGGCAGTGGAGCGCTCAGATTCACTCATGCCGCCCCAGATGCCATAGGGCTCGGCCACGCGCAGGGCATGCTCGCGGCACTGGGTAAGCACCGGGCAGTTGAAGCAAATAGCCTTCGCTCGATTCTCACGCTGCGTGCGGGCGCGGCCCCGCTCACCCTCGGGGTGGTAGAAGATTTCCGAGGCTTCGCCTCGGCAGGCGCCGTGAAGCTGCCAATCCCAAAAGTCTGCATTGGGGCCGGGGAGTTGCTGTGGCAACGTCATGGTGTGAGATCTCCTTTGCCGTGGAAAACGCGATGTACACAACCAGCAGTGCAGTGTTCCGGCGGTGGGTGAACAAAGGGTTGCCGCGCGGTTACGGCACGGGTGTTTCTCGGACGTTCTTGTGAATAAAAGCGCAATTAGTAGGGAAAATGGCAAGAGTTAAAGGTTGGTGAATTCTTGAATACGCGTCGGTAACTCATATGGCGGGGGAATGAGTGTTTATAGTGTTTGCTTGTGATTGGCAATACCGGCGCGACAGCGGGTGACGAGGAAGATGAACTTGTCACCCTCGTTCCACGTGCCGCCGAAGGGGATGCGCGTGCTCTCCAGCGTGTGATTGCCATCGTCCATCCACGGGTGCTGCGCTACGCCAGGGCGCGCATTGGAGGCGGGCGCATGCCGACTGCGGAGGACGTCGCTCAGGAGATCTGCTTGGCGGTAGCGACGTCCATTGACCGCTACGTGGATACCGGGCGGCCGTTCATGGCGTTTGTGTACGGCATTGCGTTTAACAAGGTCGCCGATGCGCACCGCAGCCTGGTGCGTGACAAGACAACGCCTACTGAAGATGTCCCTGACCAGGAGGTTGTTGCGTTCACGCCGGAGGATGCAGCCGTTGTTGCAGACGGAAGTAACGAAGTTCGCGCATTACTCGATTCATTAAGTGATAAGGCTCGCGACATTGTGATTCTGAGAGTGTTTGTGGGCCTCTCGGCGGAAGAAACGGCAGAGGTAGTGGGCAGTACTCCAGGTGCGGTGCGTGTCGCGCAGCATAGGGCGCTGTCCAAGTTGCGTGAGCAGTTGGAAGGAGACCATTCAGGCCATGACGCGTGATTTTGGTGGCGGCGACTTTGGAGAAGAGTGCGTTCGCGACGATGCGTTTCTTGATGCGCTTTCGAGTGGTGTAGACCCCAGTGACGGCAGTGACCCACTGGCTGCGGCGCTGCTTGGACTAAAGCAGGACGTCGATCGCCCGATGCCAGCGGCTCCCACGGTGATCCCGGTTGCGCCGGTTGCATCGCTTGACGACGTCCGCGCGCGCCGCCGGACCGCCAACCCATGGGTCGCAGGTGTGGTCGGTGCTGCAGCTGCGTCTGTGGCTATCGTCGGCACTGGCGCTGCGGTGTATGGCACGCAGAGCTCGGCGAACGAAACCACGATGGTGGAGTTGGCAACCACGCTCGACGAGCTGGAGGCAGCGAACCAAAGCGGGGATATGGAGGCCGCCCGAAGCCTGCTTGAGCAGGCTAGGGGGCTTATGGCAGGTATCAAGATGCGTGAGGCGCGTAACGGTGAAGACGTAGTGCAACCAGCGCCACGCACGGTTACTGAAACCACGACTGTGGTGGAGGTCCATGAAGTTGAAGTTCCGCCGAGCGTGCAGCAGCCTGCGCCGGCGCCGGAGCAGAACCCTGCGCCTGCTCCGGAGAATGCGCAGCCGACGGCTGGGGCACCGGCACCGGGGTCGGATGCCGTGGCGCCTTCGAACGGGAGCTTGCCGCCGCGCCAGCCGCAGGAGCAACCGCGACCGACGGTGGTGGAGCCGTCCGATTCGCGCGAGCAAACTCCGATCCCAGGAGATCAGCCGCCAGCACGGCCGACGGTCCGCGATAATGTCCCGTCGAACCCAGTCGATTCTGCATCGCGGTACGCAGCAACGCCCGCGCCGGTAGTGCCGGGTGGAGCGGGCTCGTCGGAAAACTTCTAGCTAGCGTGCCTCGAGACCATCGAGGTAGCCCATCGCGTAATCCCACGGAACGTACGCAGTGACGTTCGGTTGCGCGCTGGGCTCATGCACCGGGGGAAGTTCCCCGTTGAGGGTGGCGATCATGTTTTGTTCCATGATCTCCCAGTCGTAGTAGTGCATTTGGTCGCAGTCCTCGCACAGGAAATGGATGCCCAAAATTCCGCGCGGCTTTAGCATGCGTTGTGCGTCGCGTACGTGTGCAAGGTCCTGGATGACGGCGACGCGCTCCTCAGGGGAGAGGGGCTCCACGATCTCATCGTCTTCGATGAACGACGCCGGATCGTTTGGGTCGTCCGCGAACGGGTCCAGCGGCATCATGTCGTCGTAATTCACGGTGCCCAGCCTATTAAGTGGCCGCTTGCTAGGCCAATCAGGGCGTCATCCCCGCATAGCCCCAGAGCTTGCGCGGCGTTATATCATTGCTGAAAACAATCGCGCGGGAGAGGAGAACATGTCGATGTCTGAGGCACGAGTATGGACGGGTGGCGACGATCCGAACAAGGTGGCGCTGAGGGGGCTGACGTTTGATGACGTGCTGCTGCTTCCGGCGGAGTCCCACATTGTTCCATCTGAGGTGAGCACCGAAGCCCAGTTCACCCGCAATATCCGTCTCGGCATGCCGATTATTTCGGCGGCGATGGACACAGTGACCGAATCCCGTATGGCGATCGCGATGGCGCGCCAGGGCGGTATCGGTGTGCTGCACCGTAACTTGAGCGCTCAGGACCAGGCGGAGCACGTCGATGTGGTCAAGCGCTCGGAATCCGGCATGGTGACTAACCCGGTTACCGCCACCCCCGATATGACCATCGCCGACGTCGATGCGCTGTGCGCCCGTTTCCGCATCTCGGGCCTTCCTGTAGTTGACGGTTCTGACCGTCTTGTTGGCATCATTACCAACCGCGACATGCGCTTCGAGCCGGACGCTCAGCGCAAGGTTGCAGAGGTCATGACCCCGATGCCGCTGGTTGTAGCGCAGGAGGGTGTGGACAAGAAGGAAGCGCTCGATCTGCTATCCGCCAACAAGGTGGAGAAACTTCCGATTGTGACCTCCGAAGGCAAGCTTGCCGGTCTGATCACGGTGAAGGACTTTGTCAAGAGCGAGCAGTACCCGAACGCCTCGAAGGATGAGAACGGCCGTCTACTTGTCGCTGCTGGCGTCGGTACCGGTGAGGACGCATTTGAGCGCGCTGGTCTGCTCGTTGAGGCGGGCGTAGACGCGCTCGTTGTCGACTCCGCGCACGCACACAACAACCGTGTACTTGAGATGGTCTCTCGTGTGAAGAAGGAATTCGGCGACCGCGTCGACGTTGTCGGTGGCAACTTGGCTACCCGTAGCGCTGCGAAGGCCATGATCGACGCTGGCGCAGACGCCATCAAGGTCGGTATCGGTCCGGGCTCTATCTGCACCACCCGCGTGGTTGCAGGTGTTGGTGCACCGCAGATTACCTCCATCCTCGAGGCGGCCGTGCCGGCGAAGGCTGCAGGTGTGCCGATCATTGCCGACGGTGGCATGCAGTTCTCTGGCGACGTGGCTAAGGCATTGGCTGCCGGCGCATCCACCGTCATGCTCGGCTCCATGTTGGCGGGCACGGCGGAAGCGCCAGGCGACATTGTTGTTGTCGGCGGCAAGCAGTACAAGCGTTACCGCGGCATGGGCTCCATGGGTGCAATGCAGGGCCGTGGACTGACTGGTGAGAAGCGTTCCTTCTCCAAGGACCGTTACTTCCAGGCGGATGTGGCAAGCGAGGACAAGCTCGTGCCGGAAGGCATTGAGGGGCGCGTGCCGTTCCGCGGTGACCTGGATTCCATCACCCACCAGATCGTTGGCGGTCTGCGTGCCGCGATGGGCTACACAGGCGCATCCACTATCGAGGAGCTGCAGACCAAGCAGTTCGTCCAGATCACCACCGCGGGCCTGCGTGAGTCCCACCCGCACGACATCACGCAGACCGTCGAGGCACCGAACTACCGCCAGTAGGAGAACCAGCACAACATGCGTGACTACGTGGAAATCGGCATTGGGCGCGAAGCCCGCAAGGCTTACGGCTTGAGTGATTTGTCGATCGTTCCGAAACGACGCACCCGCTCCTCGCAGGATGTGGACACCTCCTGGCATATTGATGCCTACACGTTCGATATCCCGCTTGCGTCCCACCCGACGGACGCGTTGGCAAGCCCTGAGTTTGTTATCGAGATGGGCAAGCAGGGTGGCCTCGGTGTGATTGACGCGGAAGGCCTGTGGGGCCGACACGCTGATCTGGAGGCTGCGGTGAAGAAGGTGGTGGACTCATGCGAGGACCCCTTTAACGTCGATACGGCTGAGAAGTACCAGGAGTTTGTCGAGGCAGGTGAGCGTGCCGTGCGCACCTTGCAGGAGTTGCACGCCGCAGAACTTGATCACGACTTGCTTTCGGAACGTATCGCCCAGGTGCGTGACTCTGGCGTGACTGTTGCGGTGCGCGTGAGCCCGCAGAACGTGCGCGAATTGGCGCCTGTAGTTATCGCCGCAGGTGCAGAAATCCTCTTCATTCAGGGGTCGATCGTGTCTGCAGAGCACGTGCAAAAAGGTGGGGAACCGTTGAACTTGAAAGAGTTCGTCGGTTCGCTCGACGTGCCGGTCATTGCCGGTGGTGTGTATGACTACACGACCGCGACCCACCTGATGCGCGCTGGCGTTGCTGGTGTCATTGTCGGTTCGGGCGATGCCGACACGGTGGTGAATGTCCCGATGGCTACCGCTATCGCAGATGTCGCGGCAGCACGTCGGGATTACCTCGATGAGACTGGTGGACGTTATGTCCACATTCTTGCGGATACCACTATTTGGGGGGCAGGCGAGATTGCTGCAGCCATCGCTTGTGGTGCAGATGCCGTTATGCTTGGCAACCCATTAACGAAGGCAACTGAGGCCGCTGCCGGTGGCGTGTATTGGGAAGCTCAGACAGCTCACCCACGTTTTCCGCGAGGTAGCGTGCGGAAGGAACCTGACTTCACTTCTTCGACGCCACTGGAGGTCGTGCTCTTCGGTCCATCGAGCGATCCGTGGGGTGCGAAGAATCTCATTGGTGGACTGAAAAGAATTATGGCGAAATGTGGCTATACTGGGATCAAAGCTTTCCAGAAAGCCGATTTGGCAATCCGTAACTAAGAACTGGATGAAATCGACCTATGTCTAGCCGTGTAACGATTCTTCGCGACGCCCCTGAGGGCCCATTCCACGAAGTTGATGTGAACGACATCTTCTTTTCGGTGACTGACGCCAAAGGTGTGATGACGCATGTGAACGATGTGTTCATCAAGTACGCGCAGTACTCCGCCGAAGAGATGATCGGTAAGCCGCACAACCTCATCCGTCATGAGGAGATGCCTGGTGCGGCGTTCAAACTCATGTGGGACACCATCGAGGAGGGCCGTCCTTTCGCCGCGTATGTGCGTAATAAGGCGAAGAGCGGCTCCGCGTACGACGTGTTTGCCACTGTTACGCCGCTGCCAAACGGCGGTTACCTGTCGGTGCGTACCCGTCCGATGACGGAGAACTTCGAAGCAGCCGCTGGTATTTACCAAGAAGCAAACATCGTTGAGCACGAGGCGAAGGCCAACGGTGTTGGCCGCCGCGAGCGTGCAGTGATGGGCGCGGAGAAGGTTACGGAGCTGCTGCCGGACTACGACGCATTCCTGCGCGAAGTCCTTCCTGCTGAGGTCCAGGCACGTGAGGATGCAGGCTTTACGCTTCCGGAAGGCTCCGGCGACATCTACGAGGCTGCCGTGACGCTCTACCGTGAACTCGACGAGTTCATGACGGTGCAGACCGCCATTAAGGACGCTGCTGAGGAGCTGCGCAAGGCCAGTGCGACGCTGGTCGAGGAAAACGCAGTGACCAACAACGTGAAGGCGGAGATGGAAAACGTGGTCACCGAGGGTGCATCGCGTACGCTGCTGCTCGCACCGCTGCAGGTGTGGGCGACGATGCGTGGCATTATCGACGAGAACGCGAGGACCCTCGAGGAGACCGCTCAGGAGCTCTACGCCAAGACGTCCAACGCACGTATGGCTATTGCTCTGGCTCGTCTGCACACCGCACAGACCGCACAGTTCTCCACGGAGGCTAACGTGCAGGAGTCGATGCAGCTTCTCGTCGACGCACTCGAGGCTGACGTCAAGCACATGGATGACGCCGTGTTCTTGCACTCGTCGTTCCGTCGCCGCGTGGAGCTGAAGGTTAACTCCATCACGGAGCTGACCAAGATTCCGCTCGAGATGATTCGTCGTTGGTCTGAGAACACCAACGACATGGGCGAAGAGGTCGCACCGCTGGTGGAGCAGGTGAACAAGGCAATGGCTGCTGCTGATGCCTCGATTAACCAGCTGCACCGCTCAGCTGAGCGCCTCGCACAGGCACCTTCGACGGAGAAGGTGCGCGAGGCTCTGGACAGCCTCAGCGCTGCGGTCCGTTAAACCTGACGTCGGAGTCGCTTGCCGGCGAGTGTCTGGTTGACGGAAGCACCGATAACCAAGGCAATCGCCGCAAGCTTCAGCGGGGAGGGATCCTGGCTGAGCACAAGCCATCCGACGAGTGCTGCAAACGCAGGCTCGAACGAGATGAGGATGGAAAATACCTGGGGGCGGAGTCGTCGCATAGCAATCAGTTCCAGTGATGTTGGGAGCAGCGACGCCAAGATTGCGGTACCAATTGCGAGGAGCAGCAGATTGGTATCGGAAACGATAACGAGTGCGCCTTCGAAACCGAAGGGCAACGTCACCAAACCACCAACTGCAAGAGCAACCGCGAGCCCACCTTGGCCGGCGATGAGGCGGCCAGTGCGCTTGTTGGCAAGGATATACACCGCCCAAGCAGCGCCTGCGATCAGGATGTAGAACACGCCGAGGCGGTCGAGCGGCTCACCGGAGAGCGAATCAACGCCAAGCAACGCCATACCTGTAAGCGCAAGCCCGACGGAGATGCCGTCGCGTACCGAACGGGACAACACCGCGGCGAGCAGCAGCGGGCCGAGGAATTGGATGGTTACCGCGGATGCGAGTGGCACAGTTGCAATACCGGCGTAGTAGAACCCGTTCATGCAGCCTAACGACACTCCGAGCACGATCGCTGCACCCCATTGTTCGGGGATCCAGCGCCAAAACGCTGGCCGTGAGATTGCAAGCAGGATGACGGAGGCGATGAGTAGTCGGAATGAACTCGTCGCCCAGGTTCCGGCATGGGGGAAAAGCTGCGTGGCAAGAGCGGCGCCAAGCTGCAGAAACAGGCAGGACCCAAGGATGCACAACACGGCGGTGCGGTCGGTATTGGGTTCAACCGGGGAGGGGGCACGCAATGTCATGCAGATCATTCTGGGGCGAAACGTCGAAGAATGGACAATATATTCGGATCTATATGCCATCAGCTAGTATTTGGGCCGTGACTACCGCTCAGAAACGCCCTGTTCTTGTCGTTGATTTTGGTGCGCAATACGCGCAGTTGATCGCCCGCCGTGTGCGCGAGGCGCATGTGTTCTCGGAGGTTGTGCCGTCGACTATTACGGCTGCGGAGGTTCGTGAGAAGAACCCGCAGGCGTTGGTGCTCTCCGGTGGGCCGTCGTCGGTGTACGCGGAGGGTGCCCCGCAGCTCGATCCGGAGATCTTTGAGCTGGGGCTGCCGATCTTTGGTATTTGCTATGGCTTCCAGGTGATGACGCAGGCGCTCGGCGGCAAGGTCGAGGAGACCGGTGCCCGCGAGTACGGCCGCACAGCGATGGCTGTCAAGGGTGGCGTGCTGCACGCTGGCCTGGATGAGCACCCGGTGTGGATGTCCCACGGCGATTCTGTGACGCAGGCGCCGGAGGGCTTTGAGGTCACTGCCTCGACCCCGGGTGCGCCGGTTGCTGCGTTTGAGAACGCGGAGCGCAAGTTTGCTGGTGTGCAGTACCACCCGGAGGTGATGCACTCGCCGCACGGTCAGGAGGTGCTGACCCGCTTCCTCACGGAGATTGCTGGTCTGGAGCAGAACTGGACGGCGTCGAATATTGCGCAGCAGCTTATCGACGATGTCCGTAACCAAGTCGGCGACGGCTACGCCATCTGCGGCCTGTCTGGCGGCGTGGATTCCGCCGTGGCGGCAGCGCTTGTACAGCGTGCCATCGGTGACCGTTTGACCTGTGTGTTCGTGGATCACGGTCTGCTACGTCAGGGTGAGCGCGAGCAGGTGGAGAAGGACTTCGTCGCCGCGACCGGAGCGAAGCTGGTCACTGTCGACGAGCGCAAGGCCTTCCTGGACAAGCTCGCTGGTGTGACCGAGCCGGAGGCCAAGCGTAAGGCGATCGGTGCGGAGTTCATCCGTTCCTTCGAGCGCGCCGTGGCTGGAATCCTGGCGGATTCCGGGGAGGACCAAACCGTCGATTACCTGGTGCAGGGCACCCTGTACCCGGATGTTGTGGAGTCCGGCGGCGGCACCGGTACCGCGAACATCAAGAGCCACCACAACGTCGGTGGCCTGCCGGATGACGTGGAGTTTGAGCTGGTCGAGCCGCTGCGCCTGCTGTTTAAGGACGAGGTTCGCGCGGTTGGCCGCGAGCTTGGCCTGCCTGAGGTGATTGTGAACCGCCAGCCGTTCCCGGGTCCGGGCCTGGGTATCCGCATCATCGGTGAGGTCACCGAGGAGCGCCTGGAAACCCTGCGCGCTGCTGATGCGATTGCTCGCGAGGAGCTGACCAAGGCTGGCCTGGATGACCAGATCTGGCAGTGCCCGGTCGTGCTGTTGGCCGATGTGCGTTCGGTTGGTGTGCAGGGCGATGGCCGCACTTACGGCCACCCGATCGTGCTGCGCCCGGTGGCCTCCGAGGACGCGATGACCGCGGACTGGGTGCGCATCCCGTACGAGACGCTCGAGGTGATCTCTACCCGCATCACCAACGAGGTGGCTGACGTCAACCGCGTGGTGCTGGACGTGACATCCAAGCCACCGGCCACCATCGAGTGGGAGTAAGTCAGTTTCCTTCGCCCGCGTCCTCGCGGGCGTAGTACGCGGACACGGATCCGACGCGCTGCGACACGTTGATCGTCAGTAGTGCGCTGTCTGTGTCCGCGTTTTGTCGTTCTTCGGGGCATGCGGCCTCGCCGATGTTCACCTTGCAGTTGATGTCGACGGGGACGTTTTCCGGCAGGATGATATCGGTGCTGCCGATGTTGTTCGCAATGTTGACCGTTTTCGGCTCACTCAGCGGTTCGAGATCGGTGAAGTCGATGTATGACTCGCCGATGAAGCCGCTGGTGCCCATTTGGTCTGGTAGCTCGTCGACGTCGTACACGGTGATGTACGCGCTGCCGAAGCGGCTGTAATTGCCAAGTCGCACTTCGCTGGTTACCCCCAGCGCAAACATCGTTGCCGTTGTTAGCACCAGTGTGACGGGGATCCACAGCCAGTAGCGCTTCTTTGGTTGCGCACGCTCCGGAGCCGGCTCGATAGGGTCCGGCAGGTGCCACAGCTCAGGTGCCGCGCCGAGTGGGTCCCATGCGGGTGGTTTCTGCCCGGGGTGTTCGTAACCTTCCGGCACGGTCAGGTGGGAGGTGTCCACAACAGGGCCTTTGCTTGTCTGCGACTCCACGCCCACCACGAGTCCCTCCGGTGCCTCTGGCTGGCGCTGGTAGGCGAGGTACCAGCCGAGCGCGAAGAGCGCGAAGGTAACCAAAACACCGCGCAGGTCGCTGGCAACAGCAACGGAGGGGAAGAAGATGACAAGCCCGAGGAGCAGCAGCCAGCCGGTGTCGCGCTCTTTCTTCTCTACCTTGGTCAGCTGCTCTTTCGGGGTGGCGATCGAAGTTGCTGGGGTGCGGGTCAGCCCGAAGCGGGGCATGTTGATCCAGCACAGCAAGTAAAGGAACAGGCCACCGCCGAAGGCGATTGACAATACGACGAACAGGACGCGGATGAGCGTTGGGTCGATTTGGTAGCGGGCGCCGATGCCTTCGCAGACACCGCCGACGACGGCCTTGCCGCCCTGGTCTTGTGGGATGCGGGGCGGGCGGGTCTCCCACATGCGCTTGAGTGTGTTGGTTTCCATGGCTTCTATTGTTGCGAGGCAACGCCGAGCGCGGTATCGGGAACGACCCTGATTTTTCATCTCAGGGTTTACCCCGATGTGCCTGAGGGGGTTGCCGTGCAACGATAGGGGACATGTCTGCGTTGTATCCTCGGCTGACCCGTGATCGTTCCCGCCGCGTTATTGCTGGCGTGGCGTCCGGGGCGGCTGACCTGCTCGGGGTGGACGTGAAATGGGTGCGTCTGTTTTTGGTTGCGGCGAGTTTCGCTGGTGGCTTCGGCGTGCTGCTGTACGCAGGTCTGTGGGTGTTTACCCCGGTTGCTGAAGGTGCTGCGCCGCGGCAGCGCCCGAGTGCGCTCGACATCTTCCTGGTGCTTGCAGGTTTCGCTGGTGCGTTGACGTCGCTGCAGATTTCCTCCGGCGCGGGGGCCACGGTGGTGTTCATCATCGGCGTGCTCATCGTCGGTGCGGTGATTGCGTTGCAGGCGTACGACCGCGGTACGGATTCGTGGGGCAACATCGCCGCGCTGTCCTTAGGCGCGCTGCTGATCATGAGCGGGGTGCTCGCTGTGGCACTCCTCGGGGAGAGCGCCGGGGTCGCCGGTGTGGTCGTTTCTGTGCTGGTGACGGTGCTGGGTGTCGGGGTGCTTGTGGTGCCGCTGATTGCCAAGTTGACCAACTCGCTTGTTGCGGAGCGTGAGGCGAAGGCGGTGGCGGATCAGCGCGCGGAGATCGCCTCGCGCCTGCACGATTCGGTGCTGCAGACCCTGGCGCTGATTCAGCGCCAGGCGGATGATCCGGACGAGGTGGTGCGCCTTGCCCGTGGTCAGGAGCGCGAACTTCGGGCATGGCTTTTCGACGACACCGTGTCCAACCACACCACCACCTTCGCCGCGTTGCAGAAAGCTGCGGGCGAGGTGGAGGACGCCTATGGGGTCGTGATTCAACCGGTCACGGTGGGCGAGGACATTCCTTTCGATGAGCGCACCGAAGCAGTCGTGCTTGCCGCCCGAGAAGCGATGGTCAACGCCGCAAAGCATGCGGGGGTGGACACGATCGACGTCTACGCGGAGCACCTCGCGGGCAGGCTCGAAGTGTTTGTGCGCGATCGGGGTGCCGGCTTCGACCCGGATGCGGTGCCGGCGGACCGGCACGGGCTGCGCGATTCCATCGTGGGCCGGGTTGAGCGGGTTGGGGGAGAGGTTAACGTGGTGTCGTCGATAGGCAATGGCTCCGAGATCGAACTAGCGTTAGACCTATGACGCGCGTGTTTTTAGTAGACGACCACTCGGTGTTTCGGGCCGGAGTGAAGGCCGAACTGGCTGCCGCAGGCGACGGTCAGCTGGACATCGTTGGGGAGGCGGGCACGGTTGCGGAGGCGGTGCGCGGGATCGAAAAGGAGCGCCCGGATGTGGTGTTGCTGGACGTGCACATGCCCGACGGCGGCGGGTTGGCTGTGCTCAAGCGCGCGCCGGGACCTTCGTATTTGGCGCTGAGCGTCTCCGACGCTGCCGAGGATGTCATCGCGCTGATCCGTGCAGGGGCACGCGGATACGTGACCAAGAACATCGCAGGTGAGGAGCTTGCGGAGGCGATTGAGCGGGTGCGTGGCGGGGACGCGTACTTCTCGCCACGGCTTGCCGGGTTTGTGCTCGACGCGTTTGCCTCTGGTCCGGTTGTGGAGGAGGACGACCCGGCGGTGGACTCGCTGACCCGGCGTGAACTTGAGGTGTTGCGGCTGCTTGCGCGTGGTTACACCTACAAGGAAATCGCCGAGCGGCTGTTCATTTCGGTGAAGACGGTGGAGACGCACGCCTCCAACATTTTGCGCAAGACGCAGACGTCGAACCGCCACCAGTTGACCCGGTGGGCGGTTGCGCGCGACTTAGGGTAGCGCTCCAGGAAATTTGGCAATCAACTAATTGTGGCTGCCTTTTCTTCATCCGGCCACACCGTCACTGCTTTGTATGTGTAGTAGACACACGCTACGAAGACAACAATATTTCCAAAGATGAGCCACTGCGGTGCATCGTTCGGCAGAACTATCTGGAGAACAGCACTCACTAAACAAAGCATGGCAATGTTCGTACTCAACGCAATGATCAGCATTCTGCGTCCAAGGCTCATTTCGTTCCTTACTGTTCGTGGTACTTATATTTATCCGCACTGATCAGCAGCGGTTACGATAGAACCAGATGCGGTTGCCATGGTAGCTGCAGCCATCATAGGGCCAATAGGACCTGTGAGCGGCGCAGTGGCGACTCCGACTGCAGATGCTGTAGTCCCTCCGATCCCTACGAGGATGGCCCCCACACACCCAGCAGTAGACCGAGGTTGAATGAGGGCGGCATCGACTAACTCTGGATCAACGTTCGTTGAATACTTTGCAGTGATCTGGTCACCTTCAACCGAGTATTCGATGTTTACTTTCTCTCCAGTAGTGAGAGTCTTTGAAGTGGGCAGAGCTTCTTCTTCGCCCTTCGGGCTTTCTACAAATACTGTGTCCGCTTCTTTGCGAACGTTACCGTTTACTACTTCAGCGGAATATCCGCTCTCATCAGCGTCATTGATTACGAGAAGCGCTTGTCGCTCCTCTTGTGCCTTAGCAATCCTTTCCTCAAGGACATCATTTCCCGCCCCGGTGCTAGTTGGCTGCTGAACCTCGTTCTGAGAAATCTCTGCGGACGTAGCGACTGGCATTGGTACGAGCACAGAAGCTAGAGCGATAGAAGTAGCAAGCTTAGTTCCAAACTTCAAGGAAAAACCTCTTTCTGAATTCTCGAAAACGAATGAATGTAGGTAGACGATAACACGTTCGCTTAATCTAGTGCCGGCCTAGAACAGGCCTAGAGCACGCGCGCCTGGGTGAGCAGCGACAACGCAGTTTTGTCGGTTTCTTGCAGCATGAGCGGGTTCGTGCCCGGCATCGGCGAGATCGTCGTGTCCGCCCACTGCTTGCCGGTGGGGATGCCCACGATGTGCAGGCGGGGATCCAGGGTGCCGTCGGGGTGGACGGCGCGGCGGGTGTCCGCGTCGGTTTCGGGTGAGGCGGTTTGGGCGAAGGGGCGGACGCGGTTGGCGTCGACAAGCGAGCGCACCAGCGGGTCCTTGGTGTTGCGGATGTCCGGGCCAGGCAGGAACGCGTCGGCGAGTGCGGTCGCGGTGGCGCTGCGCCCGTGGCTGGTCGCGGTGAATGCGCCATCTTGCGTATCGACGACCGGCTGCGGGCCCAGGAACGTCACCAGGCCAGCGTCGGCAAGTGCAAGCAGTTCGCGCGTGCGGAACAGTGGCGGGCCGGAGCCGACCATCTGACCGAACGCCATGTACTGCGAGCGGGCCACCTCCGGGGTGCCTTTGCCGTTTTCGGTGGCGATGGCGCTGGGTTTGCGGCCGGCTGAAATCGCCCACAGCCCGGCCTTGATCGGGGAGTCCCAGGCGGCGACGGCCTCGGCGATGTCGCCCGCCATGGAGTCGGTGACCACGCGCTGGAGTTCGTCCAGGCTGAGATCTTCCGTGCCGGCGAGCGGGTCGACCCAGGCAGCCATGTCGAACGGTTCGGTGCTTGTGCCCTCGAGTGCTTCGGTCAGGGCGCGGGCGACCGGCAGGATGTCCTCGGGGGAGGCGTGGACGGCCAGGTCGGTGTCGTCGATACGCGTGATGATCTCCTCGAGCGGCACCTTCAGCGCCTCGGGGCGCACGCGCGCGAGGGTGCGGTAGTACTCGGCGAAGGCATCGCGGGCGAGCGCTGGCCACAGGGTGCGGCCGAACGACAAAGTGCCTGTGCCGGGTTCGGCGGGGTTGGCGTCGATGGCGGCGCGCAGACGCGACAGATCGGCCTTTGGCGGAAGCGAGTTGTACTCGGACTTAGGCAGGTAGGGGTAGCCGCGACCGGAGGTGACAACGAAGTGGGGTTCCTCGCCGGTGGCGTCGTAACGCAAACCGGAGCGGGCCGTGTCGTCTTCGAAGAAGCGGCCGCCGCGGTTGATGGTGGTCAGCGCCATGAGGTCGAAAAAGCCCATGCCCATACCGCGCACGAGCAGGCGCTCACCCTCGCCGATGCGCTCTACGTCCTGCTCAACCGGGTTGCCGGGCGGAATGTAGGTCAGGCCAGATTTGGCAAAGGCCTGCTGTGCCGGGGTTGGGGCGGGCAACACCCAACCGGAGGCGACCACGGTGGCGTCGGCGTGGATCAGCGTGCCGTCTGCAAGCAAGATCGCGTCTCGGCCTCCGTCACTGTAGAGCGACATCGCGCGGGACTGGTGCTCAACCACGGTGACGGAGTCCGGCAGCTCGGCCAGCGCAACCTGCCACACCCAGCGCAAGTACTCGCCATACAACGCGCGCGAAGGATTAGATTCAGGTCGCGTCACACGGATTTCAGCGTCGAAGGTGCTGGGGACGGCCGGCGGGTGGTCGCTGATAAGCGGATGCGCGAATTCGCCGCGAAGCGCCTGGATCCACTCAAACATGGTGGGGCCTTCGAGCACAGGTGCGGTGACGGTCGCGCCGGGCTCAGTGAACAGAGTCACCGCGCCAGCCAGGGTGTTCATGCACAGTGTGCGGGTTTGTTCGGTGTCCCAGATGCGGCCGGCGCCGAGCTGGGCGTCGTCGATGATGTGCAACGTCAGCGGTGTGGCGCCACGGTCGTTGAGGAAGGCTGCGATGCGCTCGGTGATGGAGATGCCTCGCGGTCCTGCTCCGACGATGGCGATGTCTGCTCCCACAGCGATGTACCTCCACGATTTCGATGAATCTTTATAACGTGTATAGACTGCGCAGTCTATTAAGAAAGAACCGAATTGTCTAAAAGTGGTATGGTGCCGAAAACCACAAGGGAAAAGAGGACGATAACGTGCCGAAGAAAACGGTTGCGGCCCCAGTTGTACTTGTAGGTGCAGTTGCCCTGCTGAGCGGCTGCACCGCAGGGGGTGGCGCTGAATCTCACGCAGAGGGTGACAATGTGCTCACCTATCTGGAATCCAACTGGTTTAACAGCCTCTACCCGCCGGCTGCCGGGTTTTACCCCAACGGCGGTGTGGTCAATCAGTTAACAGACAGGTTGCTCTACCAAGACCCTGAAACGCTCGAACTCCAGCCGTGGATTGCCACCGACCTGCCGGAGATCAACGAGGACGCCACCGTGTTCACCTTCGATATCCGCACGGATGTGACCTACTCCGACGGCACACCGATGACCGCGCAGAACATCGTGGACAACTTCGACCTCTACGGCCAGGGCGACAAGGATCGCCTGCTCAACGTCTCGGAGCAGATCTCCAACTACGACTACGGCGAAGTTGTCGACGAGGACACGGTTCGCTTCCACTTCACCGCACCTTCTCCGGGCTTCGCGCAGGCTACGTCCTCGTACAACGCGGGCCTGCTGGCGGATTCCTCCCTGCAGCTGCGCAACGAGGACTTCGGCCCAGGCGGGGCGGCGAATGTGATCGGTTCGGGCCCCTTTGTCGTCGATAGTGAAACGCTGGGTACTGACCTTGTGCTGAAAACGCGCGAGGATTACGACTGGGCGCCACCGTCGCTCGAGCACCAGGGCCGGGCGCGCATTGACGGCATCCACTACACCCTCGCCGCCGAAGAAGCCGTCCGCTCCGGCGCACTGCTGTCCGGCCAGGCGGATATCGCACGCACGATCTCCCCGCCGGTGGAGCGCCACCTGGAAGACCAGGGCGTGCAGGTGGTTGCCTCTGCCACCAACGGCATGAACAACCAATTGGCCATGCGGTTTAACCACCCGTTGCTGCAGGACATTCGAGTACGCAAGGCGATTATCCACGGCATCAACCGTGAAGAGATCATCCGCATTCTGCTGTCGGATTCCTACCCGCTAGCCACCGCGCCGATGACCTCGAGTGCCCTTGGCTACGCGGAGCAGCCCGGCGCGTACACGTTCGATCCCGATCAGGCGCGTGCGCTTCTCCACGACGCCGGCTGGACCCCCGGCCCCGACGGCATCCGCGTGAAAGACGGGCAGCGGTTGAGCCTGTCGGTCAACCACGCGCTGCCGCAGCCGCGCTCGAAGGAGATTGTCACGATGGTGCAGTCGGACCTGCGTGACCTGGGTATTGAGCTGAACATGGTGGCCGGGGATCGTGCCACGCAAAACGCAGCGCAGAAGGACATCAACCGCGTGCAGTTGATGCACACGATGGTGGGGCGTGCGGATTATGACGTGATTGAGTCGCACTTGTCGGTGAATCGTCGAGACGCACTGCTCAACGACGCTGGCGACGGCACCCCAGTGGATGCGGAGCTGGAGGAACTGCTGCAGAAAGTGGTCTCCACGCCGGACGATGCGGGCCGTACGGCCGCGTCGAAGGCGGTGCAGGACTACCTCACAGAACAGGCCTACGTGCTGCCGTTGTTTGAGGAGCCGCAGGTGTACGCACTTGCGCCACACGTGAAGGGCTTTGTTACCGAATCGGTGGCCCGCCCGAGTTTCTACTCGGTGTACTTCGACCGTGATGGGGAGGACAACTAAATGAGTAACACTGTGCTGAAACGCGTTGGGCAGGCGCTGCTCGTGCTGCTGCTTGCCTACACGCTTGCGTTCTTCCTGCTGTCTGCGCTGCCGTCGGACGGCGTGGCTGCGCGCTATGCGGACCCCGCGCTTGGGCTGTCCCAGGCAGAGATCGAGGAGATCCGCGAGCAGATGGGCGTGGATAAACCGCTCGTCGAGCAGTACCTGGCCACCCTTGCCGGGCTGTTTACCGGCAACCTGGGGTTCTCGGTTGCCTCGGGCACGCCGGTGTTCGACCTCATCGTCGACGCCGCACCACACACCTTTGCGCTGGCCGCGACCTCGATCGGTCTTGCCGTCATCGTCGCGCTGCTCACCGCCTATGTGGCCACGCTGCCGGGCGGTGGTGCGGTGCGTAATTTCTTCCGCGCGCTGCCGTCGTTCATGGTGTCGCTGCCAGGCTTCTGGATTGCGATCCTGCTGCTGCAGTTCTTCTCCTTCCAACTCGGCTGGGTCAACGTGGTCGACCCGACCCCGCTCGAGGGGCTCATCCTGCCGTCGCTCACCCTGGCCGTGCCGATGGCTGCGCCGCTGATGCAGGTGCTCATCCGGTCTATCGACGAAGTCCGCGCCCAACCATTCGTCCAAGTCATCCGCGCCCGCGGTGCCAGCGAGGCCCGCATCTTCTGGCGCGACGTGCTGCGCAACTCGTTGCTGCCCGCCATCACCATGGCCGGCCTGCTGTTCGGCGAACTTGTCGGCGGGGCAGTGGTGACCGAAACCGTCTTCGGCCGCGCAGGCTTGGGCTCCCTGACCGTCAACGCGGTGTCCAGCCGCGACATGCCGGTCCTGCTGGGCGTGGTGCTTATCGCCGCGACCGCGTACGTGCTGATCAACCTCATCGTCGACTTGCTCTACCCGGTGCTTGATGTGCGACTGCGGGATGCGGGGCCACAGAGCAACAAGGCTAAGAAGAGCACCGCTCAGGCTGCCGTGAAGGAGGGCGCCCGATGACAACACAAACAACACAAGCAGCAACGAATCCTGTTGTTCGGGCGAATACGCGCGCTGGCGTGCGGGCGAAGTCGCGCAAGAACCGCCGGTGGCGCTCGCCGGCGACGTTCCTGTCGCTGATCGTCCTGGTCATCGCTGCCCTGTGGGCGCTGCTGCCGGGTGTGTTTGCCACCTACGACCCGTACAAGGGCGTGGATGTGGCGCTGCTCGCGCCGAATGGCGAGCACATCTTCGGTACCGACGCCGTGGGCCGCGACGTGTACTCCCGCGTGGTTTACGGCGCACGCCAATCGCTGCTCGGCGCACTGATCGCCGTGGTGGTCGGCCTGGTCCTGGGCACCTTGATTGGCCTTGTTGCAGGTACGCAGCGTGGCTGGGTAGAGACCGTGCTTATGCGGTTCGTGGACGTGCTGCTGGCCATCCCGGGCATTTTGCTGTCGCTGTCCATCATCATCGTCACCGGTTTCGGTTCGCTGCAGGCGGCGTTTGCGGTCGGTATGACGTCGGTGGCCACGTTCGCTCGTTTGGCCCGTTCGCAGGTGATCCAGATTGCCGGTGCGGACTTCGTCGAAGCCGCCTACGGCTCCGGCGCGACCCAGACCCAGGTGCTGTTCCGCCACGTGCTGCCCAACTCGCTGACCCCAGTGTTGGCACTGGCTGCGCTGCAGTTCGGTACTGCGATCCTGCAGTTGTCCATCCTCGGCTTCCTGGGCTACGGCGCACCGCCACCAGTGCCGGAGTGGGGCTTGCTGATCGCGGAAGGCCGCGACTTCATGTCCACCGCCTGGTGGCTGATCGTGCTGCCGGGTCTGGCCATTGTGGCCACCGTGATGTCCACCAACCACATCTCCCAGGTCATCCAGACAGAAGGTGATGCGAAGTGAGTACCGAAACCACACCGCTGCTCGAGGTCGAAGGCCTCACCGTTGCGTACGGCGATGCCGAGCCGACCGTGGAAAACATCGCGTTTGCTGTCGATGCCGGCAAGATGACCGCGATCGTCGGCGAGTCCGGCTCTGGCAAGACCACCTCAGCCATGGCGGCGCTCGACCTGTTGGGGCCCACCGGCAACGTGCGCGCGGGCTCCATCCGGTTTAAGGGCCAGGATCTTGCCAGCCTGAGCGCTGCCGAGTGGCGCGAGCTGCGCGGCGCAAAGATTGGTTTGGTCCCGCAGGATCCGAACAACTCGCTCAACCCGTTGAAAACCATCGGCGCATCCGTGGAGGATGGGTTGGAGATTCATGGGATGGGGGACGCGGCGTCGCGTCGTCGTCAAGCAATTGCCCTGCTTGAGCGCGTCGGCATCGATGATCCTGAAAAGCGCTACAACCAGTACCCGCACGAGTTGTCCGGCGGTATGAAGCAGCGCGTGCTCATCGCGGCTGCGGTGGCGCTCGAGCCCGAGGTGCTCATTGCCGATGAACCCACGTCCGCACTCGACGTGACCGTGCAGAAAACCATCCTTGACCTGCTCGACGAGATGCGAGCAGAGTTGGGCCTGGGCGTCATTTTCATCACCCACGACCTTGCCGTGGCGGGCGATCGCGCCGATGACGTGGTCATCATGGAGCGCGGCCGCGTCGTCGAGCACGGCCCAGTGAGCACGGTGCTGACCAACCCTACGCAGGACTACTCCAAGCGCCTGCTGGCAAACGTGCCGTCGCTGTCCGTGGCAAATGCGTATCGACGACCCCCTGTCACCACCGACACCCTCCTGCGCGTAGACAACCTTGCCGTGCGCTACGGCGACTTCACCGCCGTATCCGATATCTCCTTCGAGGTCGCGCGCGGCTCCACCCATGCGCTGGTGGGCGGGTCCGGCTCCGGCAAAACCACCACAGGCCGCACGATCGCCATGTTTAACCAGCCTGCTGAGGGCAGCATCACCCTCGACGGCGAGGAACTGACCACGCTGAGCCCGAAGCAGAAGCGCAACTTCCGCAACCGCATCCAGATGGTGTACCAAAACCCGTTTTCTTCCCTAGACCCGAAGATGCGGGTCGGCGAGATTGTGGCGGAGCCGCTGCGCAACCTCGCGGGGGCGTCGAAACGCGAAAGCCTTGCGCGCGCCAACGAGTACTTGGAGCGCGTGGCGCTTGATCCGGAGCGGTTCGCCACGCGCACCCCGGCGCAATTGTCCGGCGGGCAGCGCCAACGCGTCGCTATCGCCCGCGCGCTGATCGTTGAGCCGGAACTCGTGGTGCTCGACGAGGCCGTTTCCGCGCTCGATGTGACCGTGCAGGCACAGATCCTGGAACTGCTGGAAAACCTCCAGCGCGAATTAGGGCTGACCTACGTGTTCATCTCCCACGACCTGGCAGTGGTGCGCCAGATCTCGGATACCGTGAGTGTGTTCAGCCGCGGCCAACAAGTGGAATATGGCCCCACCGACGAAGTGTTCTCGCACCCGCACGACGATGTCACTCGTGAACTTATCGATGCCATCCCCGGCACCGTCTTCCGTGCCCGACAGTTAGGAGAGTTTGTTGTCTAACGACATTATCGACCTGCTCGCAGAAACCCCGGCCGACCTTGCCGAACTGCGCCGCCGCCGACCCGAAGCCGTAGAAAACGCCCAGCGCAGCTTCGCAGCCCTGTTTGAGCCCACCAACCCGGCGCTGATCGAGGCCCTGCCGGTATCCACCCGCTACGCCGTCGCCGCCTTCGTCGCCGGCATTTCCGGCGCACAGCGTGCCGCGGAGTTCTACGCGGACTTGCTTGCCGACGAAGACGAGGCGCTCGTTGCCGTGGTCGAAGACGCGGTGCGCGCAGGTGTATCCGCCGGCCCGTATGCAGGCGGGGACTTTGTCACCTTCGGCGAGGGGCAGCTCGCCGCCGCCTTCGACTTCGCCCACCTGCTGACCTTCCATCCGAAGGATGCTTCGCCGGCGGCGATCGGGCACCTGCAGACCGCTGGCTACACCGAGGACGCGATCGTCTCGCTCGGCCAACTCATCTCCTTTGTGGCGTTCCAGCTGCGCGTCGTGCACGGTGTGCAGGTGCTGGCTGGCGGTACTGCTGCCTCGGGTGGTTCGGGTGCTGGCGATGCTGCTGTTGAGCGCGCCGCCGGCGTCGCCGATCCCGGCTGGACTCCCGCAGCGGCGACCCTGCAACCGGAGGTCGTCGCACCCGAAAAGTTTGTCAACCACTCCCTGGGGTGGAAGCCGTGGGTGGCGCCACTTGAAGAGTCCGAATTCACCGACGAGCAACGCGACGCTCTGATCAAGCCGGAACGCATCGGCATGGAGTACTTCCGTCTGCTCGCCCGCGACCCGCAGGCATTGAAGGCGCGCACCCTGACCGACCTGGACATCTTCTACAACACCGAAGGTGGCCTGGGCCGTGCCGAGCGCGAACTTGCCGCTACCGTCGCGTCCCGTTTGAACGGCTGCGAGTACTGCGCATCCGTGCACCAGGCACGTTCGAAGGAGGAAGGCGGCGACGCGGAGGCGATCGACCGTCTCCTGGACGAAGGCGTGGAGGCGGGCCTTGGCTCTGACACCTGGGACGCGATCCGCCAGGCTGCGGTTGCGCTGACCCGCACGCCGTTTGCTTTCGGTGCCGAGCACGTCGAGGCGCTGCGCGAGGTCGGGTTGGATGATCTGGCAATCATCGACGTGATCAACTCGTCGGCCTTCTTCAACTGGGCCAACCGTCTCATGCTCACGCTCGGCGCGCCGGATGTGCCGAAGCGCTACCGCTAGCGCCTGAACCCGCGGCGGCGTTTCTGGTCGCGCCACACGAGGTCGTCGTCACGCCATTGCTCGGGTGGCGTCGGGTTTTCGGCGTAGGCGAAAACCCACATGAACAGCAACATCACGTACACGCCAAAGGTCACACGGTTATCGCCTGCGTCAGCCGCCGCCGGGATGAAAATGATCAGCCCGAGCAGAAGCAGCCAGCCGGTGCGGCACTCCTTCTGCTCGATGGGGCTGCGCTGATCCTTGCGGGTAAAGATCGCCCGGCCCGGGCTCATGTCCTCCCCAAGACGCGGCATGAGCAGCCAGCACAGCAGGTATGCGAAGATGCCACCGCCGAAAATAAACCCGGTGAGCACAAACGCGATACGCACCGCCACCGGGTCGTAGCCGTAGCGGGCACCGAAACCGGTGCACACACCGCCGAATACGGCCCGACCACCTTGGTCTTTCGTGATGCGCCGCGGGCGGGTTTCCCACATGTGCTTGAGCGATGTCGATGAGGTTTGAGCCATGCGTGCCATTATCCGTATCTACGGCGGACTTCGCAGCAGGGGTTTCGAGAATGGCGGAGCCTGCGCGAGGGCCTTTGCGGTAGCTCGAAAGCTACTAGAAAGCTACTCGAAAGGGAATGTTTCTAGGTTGAGCTGCGAAAACTCGTCTACTAGAAAGCCTTTCGAGTAGAATTCCTTCTGTGCGTCCAGAGAGAAACTACCGAGATGACCCGAGCCTTCTTCTGCGTCTGCCGGAAGATCAATGGTTCGAGCGAAAGTCTTTCCGCATCAAGCCGAAGGATCTCGCCAAAACCATCGTCGGCATGGCAAATGCGGAGGGCGGCATTATTGCTGTCGGAATTACTGACCGGGAGTTTGATGGGGCACCGACGCCTAAACAGGACAATGATCTGAGACAAACATCGCTCGACCACACGGATCCAACCGTGCGTGTTCGAATCGAGCCGTTCGATATCGGCGACGGTGCGCAGGTTTACCTGTTTCATGTAGACCCGAGTGAGCATGTGCATTATTTGCGGTCGGGGGACTGCTTCCTGCGTGTCGGCGACGAATCTCGGTTGCTGAATGCAGACGGCATTCTCGAACTGCGTTACACCAAGGGTGAGCAACAGTTCGACGCGACGGTGCTGCCCCGTGTCGGTATGGGTGATCTCGATATGGAGGCCGTTGGCGAATATGCCAACGTTATTGGTTCTTCTTCCGCTGAAGACGCTCTCAAAGCAAGAAATCTCATCGACCGCGAAGGTAGGCCCCGCACAGCAGCACTCTTGCTCTTCGGTAAAGACCCGCAAGAGTTCTTCCCTAATGCGCATGTCCGTGTTCTGCGGTTCGGTGAGGATGAGCGGCTCGCGGGGCATCAGCAACAGCTTTTGGCCGACGACCGGTTTGAGGGGCCGTTGCCGCAACAAATTGGGGCTGCTCAGCGGGCGATTGAGGGGATGCTGCCGCAAGTCCGGCGCCTGGGTGCTTCGGGGTTGTTCGAGGATGAAAATCTCATCCCGCACGACGTATGGCTTGAGGGATTAGTAAATGCTGTCATTCACCGGTCGTACAGCATGGCTGGTGACCATGTGCGGTTCGAGATCTATCCATCTCGCATCGAAGTTTCGAGTCCGGGGCGCTTTCCCGGTTTGGTGGACCCCACACGACCAGAATCTATTGCTCGATTTGCGCGCAATCCTCTCATTGCGCGGGTGACGGCAGAGCTTCGGATTGGTCAAGAACTCGGCGAGGGTATCCGCCGTATGTTCGCAGGTATGCGGCGAGTGGGTTTTGCTGACCCGATTTACCAGCAGACGAGCGGAAGTGTTCTGCTCACGTTGAAGGCGGTTCAACGGCTTGATCCGAAGACCGCGGACTCCCTCCCGCCTCACGCCGGCAGCGTCCTGTCAGTCATGCAAGCGAAAGGCAGGCCAATGTCTACGGGGGAGGTTGCAGATGCTTTGGGGATTTCGAACCCGCCTGCCCGCCGCGCGTTGAAAGCGCTGCGGGAGGAGGGCCTTATTCAATGGCGCGGTAAAGGTCCGCGGGACCCTCGGGCGGTATGGCTTTTGGAAGGGCCTTTGCGGTAGCTCGAAAGCTACTAGAAAGCTACTCGAAAGGGAATGTTTCTAGGTTGAGCTGCGAAAACTCGTCTACTAGAAAGCCTTTCGAGTAGATTCTTTCTAGTAGTTCTATGCGTACGCGAGGCGCCGCGTGCCGTCCACGTGCGGGTACAGCAACCACGCCGCCACTGCCGCAAGGATGCCAACCAGCAGCCCCGCCACCGCGGACCAGTGCACCAGCGGGCCCATCATGAGCACCAGCCACCACACCATGAGCGGCACAACCATGCTTATCGACGGCACCCTGCTGACATTTTTCTCCTCCGCAAACGCCGCAATCTGCTTCCGGTAGGGGTGCAGCCACGTCACCGCGATAGCAACAGCAACGCAGACCAGCGCCGTGATCGCCTTGATGCCCAGCGGTTCTTCGGACACCATTACGCCTACGGAACCACCCACAGTCAGTGAACCCACCGCGCGCACGACGGCGGGCGTGGGGATCGGAGTGACGCGGTTGCGGACCTCGTTGGCGCTGATCGGGATCATGTCAGAACCTCCAGTTCTCAGCCTTGAGTAGGCCGAAAAAATTGATGCATGTGACACCATGCTCGTCGGCGACATTGGGAATCTTCAAATTCCGGCCTTGAACTCCGGGTCCCTTTCTTGTTTCCTGAGTCACGAGGATCGACCCCTCGATTGCTGCATGCGCGATGACGAAGGGATCAGCGGCGTTTTGTTTCTCAACTACCCAGTCTGGGTGGGCGGTTGAGATTTTGGCTGCTATCTCATAGTCCTGCTCCGTGTGTGGATGGACGAATTCATCAATGGATCTTGTCCATTTGTGAAGGTCGTCGGTACCTCGCTTGATCTCTTCTTCGACCATCCCGCAAATGCAGGCGCGACCATCTGTGATCAACTCTTCGACATTGCTCCAAACACTCGCGAAATGTTCGCGGGGATACCAACGCTCCATGTTGATCAAGATGTTGGCATCGAAGGTGTAGGAAGTCATCCTGCCTCACTTCGATAGGCATCAATCAGCTTGTCGACGGTTGGTACACGCGAATCGAGGAAATACGATGCATCGAGAATGCTAATTTTCTCTTCTTCTAACGCACGAGCCACCGTGCCCACGTACGTTGCGCCGAGATCCCGGTAACGCATCCGCCAATATGCTGGCCCGGCTTCCTTCTTTTTCATCTGGTCGCGTTCTTGTTTCCATGCGGAATTGCTTAACGACATTTCACGTTTCACGGCCGATGCGTTGACCACACCGAGGTTTTTGAGCCGAATAGCCGCAGCAACCCGGCTTACCTTGAAGTGGGTGGCAATTACGCCGACGAGGTCATCGCTATCTAGGCCAGATAGTTTCTCCGAAACTGCTGCCCCTGGCATAAGGAAGTGTGCAGCGAAAGAGTTCACTAACGCTTCTTCAGCGTCGGTCTCCTCGAGCAAACACAATCCGCTGCTGCGGTTGATGAGGTGGCCCAATTCATGGAAAAGGGTAAACGTCTTTCCTGCAGAGCTGTCTTTTCCGTTGAGCAGAACAATCGGCAACACGTCGTGATAGACAGAGAGGCCGCGGAAGACTCCACGTTCCACATCCGAAGTTTGGAACACCATGATCCCATGGTTTTCCAAAAGGTCGCGCCACATTTTGAAGCCAGCGTCCTTTGTTGGTCCTGTAGGGACAAAAGAAGGATCGAGCCCCAACAGAGAACGCATCGCTGCTGCTGCCTGCTGCTCTGTGCCCCAGTGAAAAGCGGTAGGGAATGTGATTTCGGCGTGAGAAGGTTGGCTGTACTCCAGCATGATCTCGCGGTAGCGTTCCGCCCTTCGCAGCGCTTTAGTGGTGGCTGCGTCGAGCCCATTGGCGTCGGGGGACTGCCGGAAATCAACCGTAGGGGGGACATCTGCTTGGGCGGGCGGTTCGGTGAAGAAAAATGCGGGTGTACGGTCGAGCTTTTTCGCTACATTGACCAGTTGCTTGAACGTTGGCTTCGCGGTGCCGGTTTCAAAGGCATCAATCTGCTTTGCCTTCACTCCGATTGCATTTGCTAGCTCGCTCACTGTGAGGCCAGATATCTGACGTGCCCATGCGAGCGTTTGCGGTTGAATTGGGACTCGCTCCACCAGCCTGCCTCCTTCAGCTGTGCGAATGTTCGGATAGGAAACGATGCTGCTGAGCGTACTCAATCTGGTTCAACGCGCATACAAAAGCTGATTCGCGTAAAAGACTTTTATTCCTTGAGCAGCGAAAAGAAGCTGAAAATAATTTAGCAAGCCTGTTCGACCAGGGACGTTGCCTGTGTCGTGACGTAGGTGCATACTAACTGACGTGAGTGGAACACCTATTCGAGCGTCATCTGCTGCGGCGCACCTGCATGAAGCGGGTGAAGCGCCTGCTCAGCCGACGCGTGCTGAGCAGATCGCAGAGCTGCGTGCGCGCATGGCTGCGCTCGGCGGGGAGGTCCCTCAGGAGGTTACGGCTGATACTGAGGTGCTCACGATCGGCGGTGGTCTTTCGACTGTGTTGCCGAATGGTGGCTTGGCGCGAAGGTCGGTCACGCACGTCAGCGACACCCCGGCGCTGATCGTGGAGCTCATCGGCCAGGTGGTGGAAGCCGGTGGGCGCGCAGGCGTGGTGGGTTGGCCGGAGTTGTCCTACGCCGCCATCGGCGCCGATGCGCTTGAGCGGGTCGTTGCGGTGCCGGAGCCGGGTATTGACGACCTCTCGGTGGCGGGCGTGCTCGCCGAAGGGCTTGACCTGGTGGTGCTGCGCACTCGCAGCCCGTTCCAGCTCACCCCGGTGCGCGCCCGGCCACTGCTGGCCAGGATCCGGAAAGGGCAAGCGGCGCTTGTGTGCGTCAACGTTGCGGTGCCGTCGCCGGCGCTCACGCTGACGGGCACGCTCGCACAATTCCACGGCATCGGTCGTGGCACGGGGCGCATTACCGGGATCGATTTCGATGTCCGCGCAGAAGGCAAGGGATACCGTCCGGCGAGTGCACGGGTGACGTTGGGTGCTGGTGGTGAGCGGGGCGTCGATAGACGAAAGCTGCGGCTGGTCACATGAGGGTTGCAGCGTTGTGGTTTCCGGACTGGCCCGTGCAGGCCGCGAAGTTGGAGTCCGGCGACGAGTTGGTAGAACCCATTGCGATTGCTGCGCACCACAGAGTGAAGGCGTGCTCGCAGGCGGCCCGCCAAGTGGGTATCCGGCGTGGAATGCGGGTGCGAAACGCACAGGCGGCAGCGCCGGAGCTGACGGTGGTGGAGGACAACACCGACCGCGACGGCCGGATGTTCGCAGCACTTGCAGCGGGGCTCGACGACGTCGCGGCGAGCGTAGAAGTACTGCGTCCAGGCCTTGTCGTTGCAGACCTTGAGGCCGCGGGGAAGTTCCACGGCAGTGAGGACCGTGCGCTTGAGATGCTTATCGACGCCGCCTCGCGCCGCGGCGTCGACGCCCTTGCCGGTGCCGCCGACGAGATCGCCACCGCAGTGATCGCCTCGCGCTCGTCTGACGTGGTGGCGCAGGGGCAATCGGCGACGTTCCTGGCAGACCAGCCGCTCGGTGTGCTCGTTGCTGAGGAAGCACTTGGCGCGGACATGGACACGGTGCGGGCGTTGGGGCAGTTGGGGATTTCCACGCTCGGGCAGTTGGCGGCGCTGCCTCCGGCGGCTGTCACCACGCGCTTCGGCCAGTCCGGGATGCTCATCTACCGGATCGCCGCAGCCACGCCGGACCGCCGCGTCGCGCCCGAAATTCCCGTGGAGGACCTCGCGGTGGCGATCACTCCGGAGGACCCGATCGACCGAGTTGATGCTGCCGCGTTCGCCGCCCGTGCACTGGCCGCTAGCCTGCACGAACGGCTGAAAGAAACGGGGCGGAACTGCCTGCGGCTGAAAGTGACGGCCGAACTTGGCGACGGCACCCGCGTCGAACGCGTCTGGCGCACCCGCGAAGCACTCACCGAGGCCGCGACCGCCGACCGGGTGCGCTGGCAACTCGACGGCTGGCTGACCGGCGGCGGTGCCGGTGAAATTACAAGTCTCATCCTGGAACCGCTCGAACTCGCCGCCCCAGAACCCGTCGGCGAACTGTGGGCCGACGGCGCCTCCACCGACACCGCCCGCCGCGTCGTGGAACGCGTGCAATCCCAACTCGGCATCGACGCGGTGCTCCAACCCCGGCTCGTCGGCGGCCGTGGCGTGGCAGAACGGGTGCAGATGGTGCCGTACGGGGAGGCGGGGCCGGTCGTCGACAAGCTGTCCTGGCCCGGAGCAATCCCAGCACCGCTGCCTGCGCGCCTCGGTGGCGGCATCGAGCACCCCGCCTCGCGCATCGCGCTTATCGACGACACCGCAACCCCCGTCATCGTCACCGCCGAAGTACTGCTCTCAACCACGCCGTACGCCCTGGCCTGGGGCGATCGCCGGTTTCTGGTTACCGGTTGGGCCGGGCCGTGGCCCGTGGATGAAGGATGGTGGGCCCAAACCGAAGGGGCCACAGGACGGCTTGCGCGCATGCAGGTGGTCGGGCGCGAAGGCGGGCCAGACGGCGCGGTGACAGGGTGGCTCCTTGTGTGGAGCAGGCGCAGCTGGCGTGTCGAGGCGGTGTACTAACGGTGGGGTGAGCGGTGCGATTAGTTCTGGACGATGTCGACGACCACGCGCTTCGGGTCCTCCAACACCTGCACCGAATACGGCAAAGCAGAGCGCAGACCCACCACGACCTGGCTACGGCCCTCATAGGTGCCAGCGCTGATCACGTCGATGACGTTGCCAGTATCGCCCGCCATCTTCACCTCAACATCGGAATCCTTACCCATCTCAAACGGATAAACGGTGCCGTCGACGTTGATGTTCAAAAACGCGTTACCCGCAACCTTCAACGGCTGGCCGGTGGTCTCCTGCATCGGGGTGGAGGTGTAATCCACAAACCAACCCGGATCCCCGTCGCCCCCAAGATCCACCACGACGCGGTCGAATCCCTCATGTGCGCCAACACGGACCGCGGTGACCACAAGCTGTGACGGTGCCGACGGGCGCTGCGTCTTCGGAGACGGGTCAGCGTTGCCCAACGGTTTCAGACGCGGAGAGCTGGCGGACAAGCTGCTGGCCACCGTTTCGCCGGCCCCGAAGCTGGGTGTGGTGCAGGCGGTGCAGGCAGCGATCGTCGCTACGCAAGCGCCCACGACCGCAGCGCGGAAGGAACCGGAATTTTTTTGCATTAAGCCACCGTAACCAGCAGGAGGAATCAGAACAAAAGCCTCAGAGCGAAATACCCAAAAGGTTATCTAACTGTTACAGAAGTGAATGTTGTTCAAATGGGTCATCTAATAAGTTAGGCCAAGCTTGGCTATGGTGGTGACATGCGACAATTGCCTTGCTCAGATGTTGAGGTTGAACCGCTGCCCGGCACCGCCAAGCCCGGCGCTACCTACGTCATCTTTGAGTGGCCCGACCCGTGGCCGCGCGACGTGCTCGGTGATGCCGCGCTCGGCGAAGACCTTAGCCCCCGCATTGCGAAGCACCTCGACGAATACGACGCGTCCTTGCTGCTCATTCGCCACCCAACGCGCGAAGGCCGACACATTAAGGACCACCACCTCTACCTCGTCTTTGCCGACGAAGGCATCACCGAGGTCCTCCACGTCGACGGACCAGAAGCAATCCTGGATCTCGATCTGTCAGGGCCTGGCAAAAACGGTGGGAAGCGACGGGAACGTCCGCTGCTGCTGATCTGCACCCATGCCAAGCGCGATGTCTGCTGCGCCGTAAAGGGGCGCCCGCTGGTCAACGCGCTGCACGAGCGCTACCCATTCGGCCCGGGCAACGACGTTGCGTGGGAGGTCTCCCACATCAAGGGACACCGTTTTGCCGCAACCATGATGCTCATGCCTTGGGCATACAGTTTCGGCCGCATGAACGTGGAGGCCACCGACGCGATGCTCACAGCCGCGAAGCGGGGCGACTACTTCGTGCCCGGCAACCGCGGACGCGGCACGCTCACCCCGGTGGAACAGGTGGCCGAGATTGCTGTTGCCAGCGAGGTCGCTGAGCCTCGTTACGGGGAGTTCGACGTTGCGCCTGTGCGTATCGACGACACCACTGCCACCGTCAACGTCACCACCGCCGGTGGGGAGTACGTCGTCGAACTGGAAAAGCGTCCGGTCAGCGGGATTGTCGATTCCTGCGGCAAGTCCCCCAAGGAAGGCTCCGCCTGGGTCGCGCTCAGCGTGCAGCCACGTTAGGTGGTGTCGGGCGGGGGCGAAACCAGGTTCTAGATGTACTCGTCGAGCACCTCAGCCACTGACCCGATGACCCGGTCGGTGGCTGCTTTCACGTCGGTGGGGGAGTGGTGGAAGCAGTGCGAGTGGTCGGCGAGGGTATGCATACTCAGGTCGTTCCATGAGTCGCCGAACGTGTAGAGCTCAACGCCATCGCGGTTGATGCCGAGTACCTCGAACAGCTCGAGGATCCCTGAACCCTTGGAGCGGCCTGGTGCCATCAGATCGATGTAGTCCTGGTTTTGGGCGACTTCCACCCCGTCAAGAGTAGATGCCCACTCGACGACCTCCGCGCGCAAATCCGCGTTGTCAGGCACCCAGAACGGAATGACAGCGAACTGGTGGTCCGGGATGTCGCGAATCCCCATCGGCGTGAAGTGAGCCGTGAAGTCGTGGGTACGGCCGGTGTTGTTGGCAAACACGCCGTCGACACGTCCGATGGTGGTGCCGAAAATAGCCAGTCCCTCGCGCTCCCCGAAATGTTCCACGGCGGCACGCAGGACGGCTCCGTCGAGTTCGTGGCTGAAGATCAGGTGGCGGTTGGCGCCGTCGGTAGCTGATGCTCCGTTGGAAAGCACCTGGTAGTCGAACGCTAGCGTGCTGTCGGCCATGCCGTGGGCGAGTGCTGTGCGGGAGCGCCCAGTGGCTGAAATGGCAAGATGCCCGGCGTTACGCCAGGCATCTATCGCGGCGATATCCTCCTGGTCGAAACCGTGGGGAGGGTGGTGGAGAGTGCCATCGAAGTCGAACGCCGCTACCTTCATGGCACTTCAATCTACCGGCGCATGACCTTCTTGGACAGCCAGTTGCCCAGGAACTGGGCGAGCTGGACGATGACCACGATGACCAGGACTGCAGCCCAGGTGACTTGTGGCTCGAAGGCGCGGTAGCCGTAGACGATGGCGAAGTCACCCACACCGCCACCACCGATGTAGCCGGCCATCGCAGACATATCGATGACTGCGATGAAGATGAAGGTGTAGCCCAGGATCAACGGGCCGAGTGCCTCCGGCAGGATCACCGAGGTGATGATCTTCCAGGGGCCGGCACCCATGGAGCGGGCGGCCTCGATAACACCGGGGTCGATGGCGACGAGGTTTTGCTCCACGATGCGCGCCACGGTGAACGTGGCAGAGAAACACATCACGAACGTTGCCGCGGCACGGCCGATGGTGGTGCCCACGACCTCCAGGGTCAGTGGGTAGAGCATCGCGATCATGATGATGAACGGGATTGGCCTGAAGAAGTTCACCGCAACGTTGATCAGGGTGTAGACCACGTTGTTGCGCAGGATGCCACCTGGTCGGGTGGTGTAGAGCAGCATGCCCAACACCAGGCCGAAGAATCCGCCGACAACCATGGTGATGGCGACCATCCACAGGGTGTCACCGATGGCGTCGAGGAAGGTGGGGCCGAGGTTGTCCCAGTTCGGTTCAGCGAGCAGGTATTCGGTCATCGGGTGATCTCCTCAATCTCGGTGCTGCGCTGCAGTGTGGCCAGGAACTCGTTGATAGCGGCGTCGTCGCCGTTGAGGCGGACGGTCATCTTGCCAAAGGAACGTTCCTGCAGGGTGGTGATGCCAGCGTGGACTGGCTCGATGACAACACCGCGCGTGCGGGCGGCCTCAGCGGCGCCGAAGAACCCGGAGTCCTCGGAAAGATCCACGGTGAACAGGCGGCCAGGCTTGGTCAGCAGTTCGGCGCGCTCAACATCATCGGGGGTGTTGCGCAGGCTCGTCGCTGCGAAACGCTGGGCGACGGGGGTTTGTGGGTTGGCGAAGACGTCGTAAACCCCGCCGTACTCCACAACACGGCCGTTCTCCATTACGGCAACCTTGTCGGCGATGGCTCGGATGACATCCATTTCGTGGGTGATCACCACGATGGTGATGCCGAGTTCTTCGTTGACGCGACGCAGCACCCCGAGCACTTCGTGGGTGGTTTCGGGGTCGAGAGCGGACGTGGCTTCGTCGGCAAGCAACAGCGACGGGTTGGTCGCAAGTGCTCGCGCGATGCCGACGCGCTGCTTCTGGCCGCCGGAGAGCTGCTCCGGGTAGTTTTCGCCACGGTCAGACAGACCGACGAAGTCGAGCAGTTCAGCGACGCGACGCTTACGTTCCTTCTTGTCCACACCGGCCAGTTTCAGCGGGTATTCGATGTTGCCCGCTGCGGTACGGGAGGAAAAGAGATTGAACTGCTGGAAGATCATGCCGACGTTGCGGCGGATCTCCCGGAGTTTGCGCTCGGGCATACCGGCGACGTTGGTGTCGTCGAGAAGCAATTCGCCCGAGGTTGGCATGTCAAGGCCGTTAATGAGGCGGACAAGCGTTGACTTGCCGGCACCCGAGTAGCCGATCACTCCGAGGATTTCGCCTGGCTCGACGGTCAAGGTGACGTCATCGACGGCCTTGACCTCGCGCTCTTTGGTTTTGAAAACCTTGGATACGTTCCGGAACTCAATCCGGGTGCCGGTTGTTGTCATTTACTTGTACTCCTCCACAAGTCGGTCGAGGATCTCGTTGAGCTCCTCCTTGCTGCGCTGGACCTGCACGGCGGTGCCGTTGGAATCCTCGTCAAGCGCTGCGGTGACCTCCGGCGACTGCCAGACGTCGACCAACTTGGCGTACGTCTCGTTGTCCAGGTCATCGCCTGAGACAGTGAATACGTTGATGTACGGCTCCGCAAGCTCGGAGTTCGGATCGTCGGCCGCGACCGAGGAAGCCGGGTCGATACCTGCGCGTGCCAGCCAGTTGTTGTTGATCACAGCCGGGCGGCCCTCGTTGTAGGCGTTCGGCGTCTGGGACGCATCCACAGCGACAACCTTGACCTTGGAGGCATCCTTATCGATGTCCGCCGGGGTCGGGGTGAGCTTCGGCGCGCCTTCGCGCAGCTTCAGCAGACCAGCCTGAACCAGCACGTTGATCGCGCGACCCTGGTTGGACGGGTCGTTCGGGACAGCGATTTCGGTGCCCTCGATGCCGTCGAGCGAGTCGTGGTC